>NZ_ANAT01000001.1:0-3024 GCF_000411595.1 Paenibacillus lentimorbus NRRL B-30488
GCATACATTCAAATTGGTTAAGTCCTCGATCGATTAGTATCTGTCAGCTCCATGTGTCGCCACACTTCCACCTCAGACCTATCAACCTGATCATCTTTCAGGGATCTTACTTCCTTGCGGAATGGGAAATCTCATCTTGAGGGGGGCTTCATGCTTAGATGCTTTCAGCACTTATCCCGTCCGCACATAGCTACCCAGCGATGCCCTTGGCAGAACAACTGGTACACCAGCGGTGCGTCCATCCCGGTCCTCTCGTACTAAGGACAGCTCCTCTCAAATTTCCTGCGCCCGCGACGGATAGGGACCGAACTGTCTCACGACGTTCTGAACCCAGCTCGCGTACCGCTTTAATGGGCGAACAGCCCAACCCTTGGGACCGACTACAGCCCCAGGATGCGATGAGCCGACATCGAGGTGCCAAACCTCCCCGTCGATGTGGACTCTTGGGGGAGATAAGCCTGTTATCCCCGGGGTAGCTTTTATCCGTTGAGCGATGGCCCTTCCATGCGGAACCACCGGATCACTAAGCCCGACTTTCGTCCCTGCTCGACTTGTAGGTCTCGCAGTCAAGCTCCCTTGTGCCTTTACACTCTGCGAATGATTTCCAACCATTCTGAGGGAACCTTTGGGCGCCTCCGTTACCTTTTAGGAGGCGACCGCCCCAGTCAAACTGCCCACCTGACACTGTCTCCCCGCCCGATAAGGGCGGCGGGTTAGAAGGTCAATACAGCCAGGGTAGTATCCCACCGATGCCTCCACCGAAGCTGGCGCTCCGGTTTCCAAGGCTCCTACCTATCCTGTACAAGCTGTACCAACATTCAATATCAGGCTGCAGTAAAGCTCCACGGGGTCTTTCCGTCCTGTCGCGGGTAACCTGCATCTTCACAGGTACTATAATTTCACCGAGTCTCTCGTTGAGACAGTGCCCAGATCGTTGCGCCTTTCGTGCGGGTCGGAACTTACCCGACAAGGAATTTCGCTACCTTAGGACCGTTATAGTTACGGCCGCCGTTTACTGGGGCTTCAATTCGCACCTTCGCTTACGCTAAGCGCTCCTCTTAACCTTCCAGCACCGGGCAGGCGTCAGCCCCTATACTTCGCCTTACGGCTTCGCAGAGACCTGTGTTTTTGCTAAACAGTCGCCTGGGCCTATTCACTGCGGCTCTCTCGGGCTTGCACCCTAACAGAGCACCCCTTCTCCCGAAGTTACGGGGTCATTTTGCCGAGTTCCTTAACGAGAGTTCTCTCGATCACCTTAGGATTCTCTCCTCGCCTACCTGTGTCGGTTTGCGGTACGGGCACCTCTCACCTCGCTAGAGGCTTTTCTTGGCAGTGTGGAATCAGGAACTTCGCTACTATAATTCGCTCGCCATCACAGCTCAGCCTTCACGGGAAACGGATTTGCCTATTTCCCAGCCTAACTGCTTGGACGCGGATATCCAATACCGCGCTTACCCTATCCTCCTGCGTCCCCCCATTGCTCAAATGGTGAGGAGGTGGTACAGGAATATCAACCTGTTATCCATCGCCTACGCCTTTCGGCCTCGGCTTAGGTCCCGACTAACCCTGAGCGGACGAGCCTTCCTCAGGAAACCTTAGGCATTCGGTGGAGGGGATTCTCACCCCTCTTTCGCTACTCATACCGGCATTCTCACTTCTAAGCGCTCCACAAGTCCTTCCGGTCTTGCTTCACAGCCCTTAGAACGCTCTCCTACCACTGTTCGAAGAACAGTCCGCAGCTTCGGTGATACGTTTAGCCCCGGTACATTTTCGGCGCAGAGTCACTCGACCAGTGAGCTATTACGCACTCTTTAAATGGTGGCTGCTTCTAAGCCAACATCCTGGTTGTCTAAGCAACTCCACATCCTTTTCCACTTAACGTATACTTTGGGACCTTAGCTGGCGGTCTGGGCTGTTTCCCTTTCGACTACGGATCTTATCACTCGCAGTCTGACTCCCAAGGATAAGTCATCGGCATTCGGAGTTTGACTGAATTCGGTAACCCGGTAGGGGCCCCTAGTCCAATCAGTGCTCTACCTCCGAGACTCTTACCTTGAGGCTAGCCCTAAAGCTATTTCGGAGAGAACCAGCTATCTCCAGGTTCGATTGGCATTTCACCCCTACCCACACCTCATCCCCGCACTTTTCAACGTGCGTGGGTTCGGGCCTCCATTCAGTGTTACCTGAACTTCACCCTGGACATGGGTAGATCACCTGGTTTCGGGTCTACGACCACGTACTCAATTCGCCCTATTCAGACTCGCTTTCGCTGCGGCTCCGCATCTTCTGCTTAACCTTGCACGGGATCGTAACTCGCCGGTTCATTCTACAAAAGGCACGCCATCACCCGTTAACGGGCTCTGACTACTTGTAGGCACACGGTTTCAGGATCTCTTTCACTCCCCTTCCGGGGTGCTTTTCACCTTTCCCTCACGGTACTGGTTCACTATCGGTCACTAGGGAGTATTTAGCCTTGGGAGATGGTCCTCCCGGATTCCGACGGAATTTCACGTGTTCCGCCGTACTCAGGATCCACTCAGGAGAGAACGAAGTTTTGACTACAGGGCTGTTACCTCCTATGGCGGGCCTTTCCAGACCTCTTCATCTACCTCGTTCCTTTGTAACTCCGTACAGAGTGTCCTACAACCCCAAGAGGCAAGCCTCTTGGTTTGGGCTGGTCCCGTTTCGCTCGCCGCTACTCAGGGAATCGCATTTGCTTTCTCTTCCTCCGGGTACTTAGATGTTTCAGTTCCCCGGGTCTGCCTTCTCATATCCTATGTATTCAGATATGGATACCACTCCATTACGAGTGGTGGGTTTCCCCATTCGGAAATCTCCGGATCAAAGCTTGCTTACAGCTCCCCGAAGCATATCGGTGTTCGTCCCGTCCTTCATCGGCTCCTAGTGCCAAGGCATCCACCGTGCGCCCTTTCTAACTTAACCGTTAAAAAGAATCACTACGTGATATCTTGCATTACTAATTGAATGTGAATTACTTCTGTTATCTAGTTTTCAAAGAACAAC
>NZ_ANAT01000003.1:0-16803 GCF_000411595.1 Paenibacillus lentimorbus NRRL B-30488
GCCCATCGCTCTTGAAGCGACTTAATTATTATAACACCTCAGTGTCAGTATCGTCAATAACTTTTTAAAATTTCTTTTTCAAGAATTCGTTTCGTCATCAGCGACGTATATTAGAATACCACCCATGATCCAACATGTCAACAATAATCGACAAATTAAATGATGAAGCGTTTAATGACTATCAAAGCCGCAATGCCGGGAATTCCCAGAATCCCGCTGATGCCCGTTGTAATCAGGTTAACAGGGATATGAATACCGAGACTACCGCCGAACAAGTTCACACCCACCAACAGAATCGCGCCGGCAATAAACTTAATGGCAGTCACACCAATCCACCTTAACGGTTTTGAAGATACTCCCCATAAAAAAAGCAAAGCAACCAGACCGACAATCAAACCGATAATGAAAAAAGGCTCCATGAATCTTCCCCCTCGCTTGTTTAGTACAAGCTTATGAGAAGATTCCGGAGAATAGACCTCTTACTTCCATCTGCTCATTTTCAAATTCCGCTGCTTCGCTTCTTTCAAATAAAAAAAGTACTTAGATTCAGCGACTTTCAGCTCAAACAACACTTCAGCGGAGGGCTCTAGACTTTTCTCGACCAGACTCTTCTGTCTGTTCCATTCTTCTTTTTGTTTAAAGAGCTGTTCTATCAGCTTCTCGTCAAACTCTTTTCTTAATGTATTTCTGCGAAGAAAACCCATGCCTTGCCTTTTCCTCCCTTACAATTCACGTCTTCCTTCAAGAGCTTTTGAAAGAGTGACCTCATCAGCATATTCCAAATCACCGCCGACGGGCAGACCGTGGGCAATACGGGAGAGCTTGATGCCTGAGGGCTTTAACAGCCTTGATATATACATCGCTGTTGCTTCCCCTTCAATATTAGGGTTGGTTGCGAGAATAACTTCTGTCACTTGATCATCCTGAAGACGTTTCAGCAGCTCCGGAATCTTAATATCCTCCGGACCGATGCCGTCCATTGGTGAAATCGCGCCGTGAAGAACATGATACTGGCCGTTATATTCCTTCATTTTCTCCATTGCGATCACATCCTTAGGGTCCTGCACGACACAAATAACAGACTTATCCCTTCTTGTGTCCTCACATATATAACAAGGGTCCTGATCTGTAATATGTCCGCAAATCGAGCAATATGTCAGATTCCGCTTCGCATTGACAAGCGCCTTAGCAAAATCCAATACTGTGTCTTCTTTCATACCTAGAACAAAAAAAGCCAGACGAACCGCTGTTTTCGGTCCGATCCCTGGCAATTTCATAAAGCTGTCAATCAGCTTTGATATTGGTTCAGGATACTGCATGTTTATTTATCCCCCTAGAATAAACCCGGTATGTTCATTCCTTTTGTAAATTGTCCCATTGTCTCATTCGTCATGTCATCCACTTTTTTGAGGGCGTCGTTTGTCGCAGCAAGAACCAGGTCCTGAAGCATTTCGATATCTTCCGGATCAACAACTTCTTCTTTAATGGCAACGTCTACAACTTCTTTTTGGCCGTTGACTTTTACAGTCACCATACCGCCGCCCGCTGTGCCTTCAAGCACTTTTTCAGCAAGTTCCTCCTGAGCCTTCGCCATATCCTTTTGCATTTTTTGCATTTGTTTCATCATTTTTTGCATGTTTCCCATTCCGCCACGCATATTCAATCACTCTCTTTCATCTTATTAGTCTTTTATTTCGATTAAATCCGCTCCGACAAGTTTTTTCGCCTCTGCAATCAGCGGATCTTCTTCAGCCGGTTCGTTTGATCCTTCACTTTCCTGCTGGTGATCATTTAAAAATTCTTCTCTTATTTTACCCCATTGTGCTTCCGGAACGCCAATCAAATCCATTCTTTTCCCGAGCATTGATTCGAGAATCTGTTCAAGATTCGTACGGACTCCGTTATTGTCTTCTGCAACCATTTTACAATGGATTTCGTATTTAAATTTAAGCACAAATGCCTTTTGAGCAGCGGCCACCGGTTCACTGTCATTCAAAAGAGCCGCATGAGATACCTTATTCTGCTGTTTCAGGTGTGCCAGCAGCTTGCCCCAGCTGCTTTTAAGCTGTTCAAGATCAGGTCTTGTGGCTTCCTTCAGTATCTCATGAATTCTTCCGACCGGGGCTTTATAATGGCTTTTTCCGCCTTTTTGAGGACGCGGAGCTTCTTTCGGAGCGCTTTCCATCTGAACCTTCACACCGGAGGTTTTCAGCCTTTCTACTTCCTGCTCAAGCTGCTGGATCTTATTCATCAGCATGCCGACCTCAGGGATGTCTCCGGCGGATTGCTGTGCCGTCTGGCATATTTTCACGACAGCCACTTCAAAAAAGATTCTTGGGTGGTTCGTCCACTTCATTTCCTGATGGCTTTTATTCAGGATATCAATCATCTCATATAAAGCGGGGGCCGGTATGTCACCGCTTAGATTCCGAAACGTTTCATCGACCTTCACCTTCTCCAGGACTCCTTCTAAACCGGGAGCGGCCTGGTACAAGAGCATATCCCTGAAATAGAAAATCATATCTTCAATCAGTTTGGCCGCATCTTTCCCCTGCTGGAGCAATTCATTCAGTGTTTCCAATGCCTCGGAAACCTGTTTGCGGTGAAGAGCAGATGCCAGTTTTCCAATATAGTGCTGAGAAACGGCTCCGGTAATGAGCAATGCGTCATCCACCGACAGCTCCTCGCCGCTAAATGATACAGCTTGATCGAGCAGGCTCAGCGCGTCCCTCATTCCTCCGTCCGCAGCACTCGCTATGATATCAAGGGCTCCTTCTTCCACCTTCAGCTGCTCTGCATCGACGATTGTCTTCATTCGTCCGACAATTGCTTTGGATGTAATCCGTTTGAAGTCAAAACGCTGACATCTGGAGATAATGGTTAAAGGAATCTTATGAGGCTCAGTCGTAGCTAATATGAAAATGCAATGTGCCGGCGGTTCTTCCAGCGTTTTCAGAAGCGCATTGAATGCGCCGATAGAGAGCATATGCACCTCATCTATAATATATACCTTGTAAGTAACGGCCGACGGGGCGAATTTTACTTTGTCACGGATGTCGCGGATTTCGTCTACGCCGTTATTCGACGCCGCATCTATTTCAATCACATCTGATATAGAGCCATTTGTGATCCCCTTGCACGCCGCGCACTCATTGCACGGTTCTTCTACAGGGGCGTGCTCACAGTTGACTGCTTTCGCAAATATTTTAGCTGCACTGGTTTTTCCCGTTCCCCGCGGTCCAGAAAACAGATATGCATGAGAAAATTTCTTTTGCAAAAGGGCATTTTGCAGCGTTTTCGTAATGTGTTCCTGTCCGACCACATCTTCAAACTGCTGAGGCCTAAATACTCGATATAAAGCTTGGTAACCCACAGGATGCGCCCTCCTCTGTTATTCATCATGTTTATTATACATGAACGTGCTTTTAACGCCAAAACCCGTTTTTCATATACGAAAAAACTCACCTGCCATAAACAGGTGAGTCTGAAATTTGATGATTGATTTACCGTGCACCTTCTGTCGATTCGCTACCCTAAGCGTTACTTAAGCAGTTAGCTCAGCCCAGGCAACCCTGCGGCACATGAGAGGTTTCACTTAATGCTGCTTCCTTCCGGACCTGACATGGTTCATGAATTCCCATTGCGCAGGACCCAGACGTCAACGCCACTTACTTAAGGCAGACCTTACAGTAAACGAACCTCGAGAAGGGATTCGGCCCCGCTAGAGCGGATTGCGGGTACAGGGCACCGCTACCTCCCCGCTTAGCACGGCAAAATAAATATCAAATTTTGATATGCGCACCATTCATGATGCACACATAAGTATATCTGCTTCAGGCAGAAAATGCAACCGTACTACTCAGACAACTTTTTCCTCATGTCTTTCTTTTGCCGGCGCAGCTTTCTGAAAAAAGCGCTGAGCATTTCTCCGCACTCTTCTCCGAGTACGCCGCTCACCACTTCCGCTTGGTGGTTGAACCGCTCTTCCTGCAAGAGGTTCATCAGCGTTCCTGTACAGCCCCCCTTGGGATCAAATGCGCCGAATACGACCTTATCGACTCTCGAAAGCACGACGGCTCCCGCGCACATCGGACACGGCTCCAAAGTGACATAGAGAACGGCATCCTCAAGTCTCCATGTCCCCAGCTTACGGCACGCTTCGTCTATCGCCAGCATTTCGGCGTGGGCAAGCGACCTCTGTTCAGTCTCCCGCAGATTATGCGCCCGCGCCACGATCTCATCGTGCAGAACAAGAACTGCTCCGATCGGCACTTCACCTTTCTCTTCGGCTTTCTTCGCTTCTTTTATGGCTTCTCTCATATAATATTCATCATTCATCGGTTCGAGCTCTCTTCTTAAGTTTTTTCATGTCTCATAAAGGTTAAAATAGGAATACCCCAGCAGAAAGGAGTTGCCGGTATTGTCTGAACCTAACAACACAGCCCTTCTGATTGTCGATATGATCAACAATTTTCAATTTGATATGGGCGAACGTCTTGCTGAAAAAACCAAACAAATTGTCCCCCGTATTTTATCATTAAAGAAGCATGCAAAACAAAGCAACTGGCCGATTATTTATATTAATGATCATTACGGGCTCTGGAAGGCTGATATTGATGCTATCAGGGAGGAATGCAGCAACGACAGAAGCGCCTCCATTATAAAAGATATTTCGCCTCAGCCGGATGATTATTTTCTCATTAAACCGAAGCATTCCGCTTTTTACGAAACGGCGCTTCACACCCTTCTGACCGAATTACAAGTGAACCGATTAATCATCACGGGGATTGCCGGGAACATTTGTGTGCTGTTCACGGCCAACGACGCTTATATGAGAGAATACAGCATTGCCATTCCGAAAGACTGCACCGCTTCCAATAACGACGAAGACAATGATTTCGCTTTGACCATGATGGAGAATGTTCTCTTCGCAGAAATAACCACGGAAAAACAAATTACCGCCGAAAAATAAACATGATCAGCCTCCTTTTTTCATATATTTGATAGCGGATATGAAAGGAGGCGTTTTTCATTCAGATCTATATAGTGAAACGGGGCGACACGCTTTCCGCTATTGCGGCGCGCTACCGGACAGCCGCAAATGTCATTGCGGAAGCAAATAAACTGCCTAATCCCAATACATTGGTTGTCGGACAAACCCTTGTCATCCCGATTGAGGGTCAATATTACGAAGTAAAACAAGGTGATACTCTCGCGTCAATCGCCGGCCGTTTTCATATATCGGCCGCGGAGCTTGCGAGGGTTAACGGAATTCAGCCCGGCACCACATTGAGAGTCGGAACCCGCCTTTACATTCCGCAGCAGGCGAATAAGCCCGATATCGAATCAAACGCATATATAGAACCGCGGGGAACGAGCGTAAGCGCTAATCTGCAGCAGGCGGCAAGGGAGGCCTCTCCTTATTTAACATACCTCGGCGCATTCAGTTTTCAAGTGCAGCGGAACGGGACTTTAAAGGAACCGCCTCTGACCAATTTAAAAAGCATCAGTGACAGGCACAACACCACACTGATGATGATCATCACCAACCTTGAAAATGACGCATTCAGCGATGAACTCGGGCGGCTCATCTTGAATGACAATACAGTGAAAACAAAACTCTTTCAGGAAATCGTCTCCACGGCTAAAAAGTACGGCTTTCGCGATATTCACTTTGACTTCGAATATTTACGTCCACAGGACAGGGAAGCTTACAATCGCTTTTTACGTGAAGCGAGAACGATTTTTCATCGGGAAGGCTGGAAGATTTCAACGGCGCTTGCTCCGAAAACGAGCGCGACTCAGGCCGGCAAATGGTACGAAGCACATGACTATAGGGCACATGGAGAAATCGTCGATTTTGTCGTGATTATGACATATGAGTGGGGGTACAGCGGAGGCCCGGCTCAGGCCGTATCACCTATCGGCCCTGTAAGAAATGTCATCGAGTACGCGCTGACGGAAATGCCTTCTTCAAAAATCGTCATGGGCCAGAATATGTACGGCTATGATTGGACACTGCCTTTTAAACAGGGAACGACAGCGAAAGCCGTCAGTCCTCAGCAGGCAATCGCTCTGGCCGCACGCTATAAAGTCGACATTCAATATGACGAAACCGCCCAGGCTCCCTTCTTCCGATACACGGATGCAAATCAGAGACGGCATGAAGTATGGTTTGAAGACGCACGATCCATTCAAGCGAAATTCAATTTAATTAAAGAACTTCATTTAAGAGGAATCAGCTATTGGAAACTCGGCCTTTCTTTCCCGCAAAACTGGCTTTTGCTCGGCGATCAATTTCATATTGTAAAAGAGACGTTTCGTTAATTGGAAGCGTCTTTTTTCATGGGCTTTTCTGTGAGTGTGATACAATATAAAGGCCGGCAGCTGACGGATGTTTGCAGAATTAAGGAGGATTTTCAATGAACAGAGCCCCTTTTATCGCGGTAGAAGGTCCTATCGGGGCAGGAAAAACGACACTCGCTACGATGCTTTCTGAAGAGCTCGGTTTTCCTATGATTAATGAGATTGTGGAAGACAACCCTTATCTCGATAAGTTTTATGACAATATCGAGGAGTGGAGTTTCCAGCTTGAAATGTTTTTTCTATGTCACAGGTATAAACAGCTTGAAGACACCGATCGAGATTATTTAAAACAAGGACAGCCCGTTTTGTCCGATTATCATATTTATAAAAATGTTATTTTCGCAGAGCGTACATTGCACGGCCAAAAGCTTGAGAAGTATAAGCAGATCTATCATCTGCTCACTCACGACCTGCCGAAGCCGAATATCATTGTATACATAAAGGCAAGCCTGCCGACATTGCTTCAACGCATTGAAAAACGCGGGCGCCCGTTTGAGAAAAATATCGAACATCAATATCTGGAACATCTCATTGCAGATTACGACACAGCCATCAGACAGCTTCAAGAAGAAGATCCGGATATATCTGTACTGACCATTGACGGTGATACTGAAGACTTTGTTTTGAATAAGACAGACTATGAAAGAATTGCCCGTCAGGTAAAGGAGCTAATTAAATGAAAGACATTCATATTCCAAACAATGCCATTATAACAGTAGCAGGAACGGTAGGAGTCGGAAAATCGACTTTGACCAAAGCTTTAGCAAAACGGCTCGGGTTTCATACCTCACTTGAGGAAGTGGATGAAAACCCTTATTTAGAGAAGTTTTATCACGATTTTGAACGCTGGAGCTTCCATTTGCAAATTTATTTTCTGGCTGAGCGGTTCAAAGAGCAGAAAAACATGTTTGAATCAGGCGGCGGATTCGTGCAGGACCGTTCGATTTATGAAGATACAGGCATATTCGCAAAAATGCATGCGGATAAAGGAACCATGTCGCTGACAGATTACACAACATACACAAGCCTATTTGAGGCGATGGTCATGACGCCGTATTTCCCGCATCCTGATGTTTTGATCTACTTAGAAGGCGACCTTGAATACATTATAAGCCGGATTGAAAAGCGGGGCCGCGAGATGGAGCTGCAGACAAACCGCTCTTATTGGGAAGAGATGTATACACGGTACGAAGACTGGATCAGCGGTTTTAACGCCTGCCCTGTGCTGAAAGTACGCATTGAAGATTATGACCTTGAAGCTGATGAACAGTCACTGGAACCTTTGATCGAAAAAATCAGTCACGTGATCAACGAAAACAGAAACAAATAAAAATAGCAAAGCGATTTTCCCCGAACAGAGAAAATCGCTTTTTTTGCATATAAAAAATCCGCTGCATCACATGCAGCGGACAAAACAATCTCCAATATATGCTCGAGTTTCATTAGGTTTAAAATCAATATGGCGGAGGAAGAGGGATTCGAACCCCCGCGGGCTTTGACACCCCTGTCGGTTTTCAAGACCGATCCCTTCAGCCAGACTTGGGTATTCCTCCGTATCGACATTTAATAATATACCACATGACCCAAATTTCAGTCAAGCGCTTTTTCATATTTTTTATTTCATTTCTTAAACAGCTTTTCCGTCAGCTTTACTATCATACAAAAGTCTTGCGTCCAATTCAACCTCAGTATGCCATACGGGCAGGAAAACACAGTATAAATCAAGAATAGATTCAAACAGATAACCTGCTCATAAAGGTGGAGAACATAGTGAAAATCATCATTGCACCCGATTCTTTCAAAGAAAGCATGACATCAAAAGAAGCAGCTGACAGCATAGAAAAAGGATTCAAAGCGGTCTTCCCTGACGCGGAATATACCAAGATACCCGCAGCCGACGGCGGAGAAGGAACCGTTCAGGCTTTGACGGATGCCACTGGCGGAAGCATCATCAAAAAAACTGTGACCGGTCCGCTGGGAACGCCGGTAAACGCCGTATATGGACTTCTGGGAGACGGACGCACGGCAGTCATTGAAATGGCGGAAGCATCGGGTCTCCATCTCGTTCCCCGCCACCTCAGAGATCCGTTGAACACAACGACAAGAGGAACGGGTGAACTAATAGCAGATGCAGCCTCCCGCGGGGCGAGTGAGATCATCATCGGGCTTGGCGGGAGTGCAACCAATGACGGCGGAACAGGAATGGCGAGCGCGCTCGGTGTGCGTTTCTTAAATGAGGAAGGTCAGGAGATACCTGACGGCGGAGGCGCTCTGCACACCCTAGCTTCTATTGATATAAGCGGGCTCTCCCCTGATCTGAAACATATCCGTTTTCGTGCCGCATGTGATGTCGAAAATCCCCTGACCGGTGAAAACGGCGCGTCATATGTCTTCGGCCCGCAAAAAGGGGCGTCCGAGAAGACTAAAGTTGTATTGGATCGCAATTTACGCCATTTCGCTGACGTATTGAGACGTCAGCACGATATCGAAGCGGATACCGTAAAAGGCGCAGGCGCCGCAGGTGGGCTGGGCGCTGGACTGATCGCTTTCTTACAGGCAGAACTTCAAAGCGGGATTGACGTTGTATTAGATACACTGTCCTTCTCAGATCAGATAAGAGATGCTGACCTTGTCATTACCGGAGAGGGCCAGATTGACGGACAAACGATATTCGGCAAAACCCCCGCCGGGATCGCCGCACGCGCAGCCGCTCAAGAAATTCCCGTTATCGCATTGGCGGGCTCCTTAGGCAAAAATTTTGAGCATGTTTACAGCGCAGGAATAACAGCTGTATTTTCTATCGTGCCCGGCGCTGTAAGTCTTGAAGACGCCTTAGCATCCGGCCGTTTTAACCTTGAAAGCACAGCTCGGAATGCCGCCGCTCTATACCGGGCAGCAAAAAAGGCGCGCCTCTAGGGCGCACCTTTTTATGGTTTGATGACTTCTTTATTTCCCATATAAGGACGAAGCACTTTAGGAATGATGACACTTCCGTCTTCCTGCTGGTAGTTTTCCAAGATGGCAGCTACTGTTCGGCCGACTGCAAGACCTGAACCGTTTAATGTATGCACATGCTCCGGCTTGCCTTTCGCTTCGCGTCTGAAACGAATGTTCGCACGCCTTGCCTGGAAGGCTTCAAAGTTGCTGCAAGAAGAAATTTCACGATATGTGTCTTGGCTTGGAATCCAAACCTCAATATCGTACTTTTTCGCAGCTGTAAAGCCGAGATCACCGGTACACATGCTCATGACGCGATACGGCAGTTCAAGCAGCTGAAGCACCCGCTCAGCTTGATTTGTCAGTTTTTCAAGCTCCTCATAAGAATCTTCCGGCTTCACGAACTTTACAAGCTCAACCTTGTTGAACTGATGCTGACGGATCAAACCGCGTGTATCACGGCCGGCGGATCCCGCTTCTGAACGGAAGCAGGCGCTGAACGCGGCATAATTGATCGGCAGGTTCTCACCGGATAAGATTTCATCGCGGTGCATATTTGTAATCGGCACTTCCGCCGTCGGAATTAAGAAATAATCCTCTTCTCTGATTTTAAAAGCATCCTCTTCAAATTTAGGAAGCTGTCCCGTACCTGTCATGCTCGTACGGTTTACCATATAAGGAGGAATGACTTCCGTGTAATCATATTCATCAACGTGAAGATCCAGCATAAAGTTGTAGAGCGCGCGTTCGAGGCGTGCGCCTAATCCTTTATAAAACACAAACCGGCTTCCTGTTACTTTTGAAGCGCGTTCGAAATCAAGAATGTTTAAGCGGTCTGCGATATCCCAATGCGGTTTCGGCTCATATGAAAATGCCGGCGCCTCTCCCCACTTGCGAATTTCAATGTTATCATCTTCCGTTTCTCCGACGGGCACTGAATCGTGCGGGATGTTCGGAATAGACAGAAGGATGGTTTCGAGCGTCGTTTCGACAGTACGAAGCTCTTCATCAAGCTTCTTAATTTCTTCGCCTACTTCACGCATCTCTTTAATAATATGATCAGCGTCTTTTTTCTCCCGTTTCAAAACGGCGACCTGCTGAGACACTTCATTGCGTTTTCCCTTCAGTTCTTCTACTTTACCGATAAGCTCTCTTCTCTTTTCATCCAGCTCTTCAAACTTGTCAAAGTCAGATAAGTCTTCGCCTTTTGGAATGAGCTTCGCTTTTACCTCTTGAAAATTGGCTCTCAGCACCTTCGTATCAATCATGCCTAACAACTCCTATCTGTTTTTATCGAAAATAAAAAAGAGCCCTCATCCCCTAAAAGGGACGAGAGCTCTCGCGTTGCCACCCTGATTGAAAACAAGCTCACACTTGCTTCCCGCTTTAACACATAACGGTTTTCCCGTAAATGCCTACTTGTTTTCAGCATTTCGCTCAAGGACGGATTCGGACAGCATCTTTCACCGATTCGCACCACCCATCGGCTCTCTTTGAAAGAGGGGCTCCCTACTGCTTCCTGTCAACGCTTTTCGATCTTTATTTGTGATTATAATGTACTATAAGTATCAGCGGTTTTCAACTGTTTTATACAGCTGTTTCCTGCTTATGCTTTTCCGCCATCTTCACAAACAGCTCTGTCACCCGGTGATCATCCGTCAGTTCAGGATGGAACGAGCAGCCGAGGAAATTTCCCTGCTTTGCAGCCACGATGCGTCCGTTATGCTCACAAAGCACTTCAACATCTTCTCCGGCTTCTAAAATATGCGGTGCGCGAATAAATACACCCGTAAACGGCTCATCAAGGCCTTTAATCGTCAGATCAGCTTCAAAGCTGTCGACCTGACGGCCAAAGGAATTACGCTCGACAACAACGTTCAACAGCCCTAAATGAGCATTATCCGTTCCCGCTATCTCTTTGGCTAAGATAATCAGACCGGCGCATGTGCCGAACATCGGCTTGCCTTGGGCGGCAAACTCGCGAAGCGGCTCCATAAAATGATACGTATCCATTAAACGCCGCATTGTCGTGCTTTCCCCTCCCGGCAGGATTAAGCCGTCGATGTCATTCAGCTGTTCAGGACGCTTAATGACGACACCTTTTGAACCACATGCTTCAATTGAACGAATATGTTCTCTTACTGCTCCTTGAAGTCCAAGTACACCAATTGTTAACATGCTTCCAGCTCTCCTATGGTTTTACCAGCCGCGTTCTTGCATACGCTGTTCCGGCAATAGATTTGAGATTTCGATTCCTTTCATTGCTGTGCCTAATTCTTTAGAAAGCTCAGCGATCAGTTTGTAGTCTGTGTAATGAGTCGTTGCTTCAACAATTGCTTTGGCGAATTTAGCAGGGTTGTCTGATTTGAAAATACCTGAACCGACAAATACGCCGTCAGCGCCAAGCTGCATCATCAATGCCGCGTCAGCAGGCGTCGCTACTCCGCCGGCAGCAAAGTTCACTACAGGCAGTTTGCCGTCACGTTTGATTTGAAGAAGCAGTTCATAAGGAGCGCCGAGGTTTTTAGCTTCAGTCATCAGCTCATCATCGCTCATCGCAACAACTTTGCGCACTTGCGCGTTTACTTTTCTCATATGGCGGACAGCTTCCACAATGTTTCCTGTTCCCGGTTCGCCTTTTGTACGAAGCATGGAAGCTCCTTCGGCGATACGTCGAGTTGCTTCGCCGAGATCACGGCAGCCGCATACGAACGGGACTGTATATTCATTTTTATTTAAATGAAATTCTTCGTCAGCCGGAGTCAGAACTTCACTTTCATCGATGTAATCTACCCCCATTGCTTCAAGGACACGCGCTTCAACGATATGTCCGATACGCGCTTTTGCCATTACGGGAATGGATACAGCATTCATTACTTCTTCAACGATTGTCGGATCAGCCATGCGGGCAACACCGCCGGCAGCGCGAATATCAGCCGGAACGCGTTCTAACGCCATTACGGCAACAGCTCCCGCCTCTTCCGCAATCTTCGCTTGTTCAGCATTTACAACGTCCATGATGACGCCGCCTTTTTGCATTTCCGCCATGCCGCGTTTTACACGATCAGTACCTGTTTGAGCCATTATTTGGTCCCCCTAGTCAATGTATAGTTAGATAATGTCTATCTCTTATTGTATCCCAGAAATACAATATTTCATATGGGTATTCTTATTTTACAGCGAGATGAATAAGATAGATATCATTTTTTTACTAATAATTTGGTTTTTTCAGTATATTAAGCAAAAGAGCCCTAACTTTCATCAGAGCTCTTTCTTATTTCTTAAAACCAGCCTGTTACCGTGTCAACGGCGCTGTTCCAGATACCGGAGAAGAATCCGCCGATGCCGCGCATCATCTGAACAAACCAGTTTGCTTTATCTACATCATTTTTCGTTACAAGATTCACGCTGAACTCTTTGGATTTGAGGAATCCGTAGTCTTTGTCACTGCCTTTGTATGTAACTGTCAGCGTTCCGACTTTCGTTCCCTTTTTCACAGGAGCCGTGATTTCTTTTTTATCTATATTCACTTCGGCTTTATAGTTCTTTTCATCTCCGCTTTTCACAGGAATAGAAAGCGCCTTGTCAGTAACAATATCAACTTGCTTGTCTTTCCCTTTTTCAACGTCAACCGTTTTGTGCCCTTTTACTTGAGAGCCTTCAGGGTAAAGATCTTTCATTGAGAAATTGCTGTTAAATGCGTAATCGAGCATTTTTTTCGTTTCATCAAAACGTCCGGTATGCAGGTTGCCTTTTGCGTTTAATACAACGGTGATGACCCGCATTCCGTTCCGCTGTGCTGTGCTTGTAAAACAAGATCCCGCAGAATCAGTAGAACCCGTTTTTAAGCCGTCAACGCCAGGGTATTCAGAAACAAGACCTTTTAACATGAAGTTCCAGTTCGGCATGTCCATTTCATCATCAGTGCCGGCTCTGAATTTCGTTTTAGCGATGCTTGTTGTTTTGAGAACTTCCGGATAATCAGTGATCAGGCGGTCTGCAAGAAGCGCCATGTCTTTAGCAGAAACTTCACTCTCTTCTTTAACGCCTTCTCCTTGCGGCTGCTTGCCGTGAAGGTCTTCATTCACAAGCCCTGTGGCATTTTTAAAATCATAGTTTGTCATGCCTAATTCTTTGGCTTTCGCATTCATTTCATCGACAAATTTCGTTTCAGTTCCGGCAAGAATTTCGGCAACTGCAATCGCGGCTCCGTTAGCAGAGTAAATCGCCATAGCCTGATACAGTTCTTTAACCGTGTATTTGCCGTCTTTTCGAAGGGGGACGTTTGATAAACTGTTGTCTTGAGAAATTTCATAGACATAATCATCAGGAGTATACGTTTGGTCCCATTTCACTTTTCCTTCTTTAATGGCTTCCAGAAGCAGATATTCAGTCATCATTTTTGTCATGCTGGCAATCGGCAGTCTTTTGTCTGCATTTTTACTGTATAAAATTTTTCCCGATGAAGCCTCAATCATTATCGCAGCTGATGCGTTGACATCAATCGGGTCATTGCCGGCTGCCTCCGCTTTAGACATCGGAACAAAGCAAGTTGCGGCCAGTGCCAGTACCACTAATGACACCAACAGCTGTTTCCATTTCGTGATGTTCAATCTTACGACCTCCGTCATTCATTTTAAATCTATAATTAAGCCGTTAAGGACATATTCAAATTCAACACACAACAGTATAAATTTTATCACACTCGATATAAAAAAAATAGACAGAGTCAGCGACCCTGTCAAATGTTTTTTATTTGTAACAATTATGAGATTGTGTAGTTTGGTGATTCCTTCGTAATTTGGACATCATGCGGATGACTTTCACGAAGACCGGCACCTGTCATACGGATGAATTGAGCCTCTTCTCTTAAAGCGCGCAAGTCTTTTGAACCGCAATATCCCATACCTGAACGAAGACCGCCGACAAGCTGATACACTGTTTCTTCTACAGGACCTTTGTACGGAGTCCGTCCTTCGATACCTTCAGGGACGAATTTCTTATTTTCTTCTTGGAAATATCGGTCTTTACTGCCTTTTTCCATAGCAGCGACAGAACCCATACCGCGATATACTTTAAATCTTCTGCCCTGATAGATTTCAGTCTCTCCCGGGCTTTCTGAAGTACCGGCAAGCAGGCTTCCGAGCATTACGGCATGTCCGCCTGAAGCCAACGCTTTCGTAATATCTCCGGAGAATTTAATACCGCCGTCTGCGATGATTGTCGCGCCGTGTTTTCTCGCTTCAGTGGCACAATCATAAATGGCAGTGATCTGCGGTACGCCTACACCTGCAACGACGCGTGTCGTACAGATAGAACCAGGCCCGATTCCCACTTTGACAATATTTGCTCCGGCTTCAATCAGAGCTTTTGTCGCTTCAGCCGTTGCAACATTTCCTGCGATAATGTTCAGTTCAGGATATGTTTCACGGATTTTCGCAACTGTGTTCAGTACGCCTCTGGAATGTCCGTGAGCCGTATCAACCACGATAACGTCGACATTCGCTTCAACAAGCTTGCTGACGCGTGTCATTGTATCGCCTGTCACGCCTACCGCAGCGCCGACAATAAGGCGTCCGTGTTCATCTTTAGATGAATTCGGGAATTCGATAACCTTTTCAATATCTTTGATCGTGATAAGACCTTTTAATTTGTTTTGGTCATCCACTAATGGAAGTTTTTCAATTTTATGTTTCTGTAAGATTTTTTCTGCTTCGTCTAATGTGGTTCCCACAGGAGCCGTAACCAGCTCTTCTTTTGTCATGACATCACTGATTTTCATTGAATAATCAGAGATAAAGCGAAGATCACGGTTTGTAATGATACCGACAAGCTTTTGATCGTCTTTATTATCTACGATCGGAACACCGGAAATTCTGTATTTCCCCATCAAATGCTCCGCATCGAATACTTGATGATCAGGTGTTAAAAAGAAGGGATTTGTAATAACGCCCCGTTCAGAACGTTTGACTTTGTCAACATGTTCAGCCTGCTGTTCGATGGACATGTTCTTATGGATAATGCCTAAGCCGCCCTGTCTGGCCATCGCAATCGCCATAGCTGATTCTGTTACTGTATCCATTCCCGCACTGATGACAGGAATATTAAGCTTTAACGTTTTTGTCAGTTCAACAGATAAATCCACATCACGCGGAAGTACGTCTGATTGAGCCGGTACGAGCAGTACATCATCGAACGTTAAGCCTTCTTTTGAAAATTTACTTTCCCACATTAGTAAATCCCCCTCTTTTCGGCAAAATATTATATGTAGATTATCAACTAGAAAACAGCATGTCAAGGAAGCGAAAAAGAGTTGAAATATTTAGATAAAGGAAAGGGTTTAAAAATACATATGAGAGATCATGAGTGGAAAGAGTTATCATTATTTTATTCCGTAGAATCTTCCCAAAAATTTCTAAGCAAAGTCTATACAGAAAGCGGCATGGAAGAACCAAAACGATATGCGTTTAAGAACAGTGAGCGCTTCATATTCTTTATCAAACACGCCGAGTCCTTCTATAAGCAGGCATCTCTTTCACCTTTAGAAATTAAGCCTATTCTGTTGTTTTACGGGATGTCACAATTGCTGAAAGCCTGCCTTCTGACCACAGATCCAAGCTATCCAAGCCACGCTTCAGTACTCGCACATGGCGTGACTGCCCGGAAACGCAAAAAGCAAAATTACTCCTTTAGGGATGATGAAGTGAAGGTGCAGCGCAATGGCTTATGTATTCATGTAATGAAGCACTTATTCGGAATAGCTGGTCTTGAGGAAGAACGGTACACAATGAAGAAATTGCTGACAGCCATACCTGAATTGCATACTGTCTTTTACTTCCAAGAGAAAAAGAATTGGCTGACCCAAGTAGAGCTGAAAGATGACCTTATTTCAGTGCCTGAGCATGCGGTCATTCATTACAATATGTCTGATTCCCGCTTTGCTGAATATATCAGCCATCATTTGAAATGGTCTTTTCTGAGGAAAGACCATAACCACTTGGTTTTTGAGGCTGACCCGATAGACAGAGAACCTTGGTCTTCTCCAAATTTATTGTTTCACTTGGAGAAAAATCAATATTACATTCCCTCTCAGCGTGATCACTTCCTGCATCTTCCGGAAATGATTATTCATTATTTGGTCCTCTACAATATCGGGATGATTGCAAGATATGAAACGGAGTGGTGGTATGAACTGCTGACACAGCATGTCAGTGATGATTATGTGATGATCCGACGCTTCTTAGAGGTAACGGAACGCAAATTTCCGTATTACGTTTCTAATTTCCTGAAGCAATACTTATAAATAAAAAGGCAGCTCATGATGAGCTGCCTTTACCGTAATAATAGCTTGGCGGCGTCCTACTCTCACAGGGGGAAACCCCCCGACTACCATCGGCGCTGAAGAGCTTAACTTCCGTGTTCGGCATGGGAACGGGTGTGACCTCTTCGCTATCGCCACCAAACCATTGAGAGTGTTCTCTCAAAACTAGATAACAGAAA
>NZ_ANAT01000004.1:0-112857 GCF_000411595.1 Paenibacillus lentimorbus NRRL B-30488
TGGATCACAGACTACATTCACTGCATCCTGCAGTAACGTCTGTGTGATCTGCATCGTGCAGACCTTAGTTTGACTGACTACGCACATTGCTGTGCGATTTATTTAAAACTTTGAATTAACAGGTACGTTTTGTCTTGTTTAGTTTTCAAAGATCATTATAATGGAGCGGGTGATGAGAATCGAACTCACGACATCAGCTTGGAAGGCTGAGGTTTTACCACTAAACTACACCCGCATTTGAATTGGCGCGCCCGAGAGGAGTCGAACCCCTAACCTTTTGATCCGTAGTCAAACGCTCTATCCAATTGAGCTACGGGCGCTTATCAGGCGACTTAACTATCATACTACCAATCAGTTATGATGTCAAGTGTTTTTTATTTCTTTACGAAGTCTTTTTTCTCGACCTCATTTATTATACACGCTTTTGAGAATTTGTAAAGTCTTTTTTTCAAAAGATCATTTTCTCATTTAGCGTTATCGCTTTGTTCATCAGCGACGTTTAATAATATACCACGCACTTTAAATTAGGTCAACACTTTTACGAAACTTTTTTCCCGCTTATTATTCCCTTCTATATAATAAGTAAAAAGCGGGATCCCCAGGAACCCCGCGTCTATTCAGATTACCCGCTCACCTCGGCTTCTGCGCTATTACGATCTGTTTTTTCATAGGCACGGAAGTTTTGTTCAAGCTGTTCGAGCGACAGACCTTTCGTTTCCGGAAGGAACCTTTTCACAAATATAACGGACGCTATCCCTAACAGGACAAAAATGAAGAAGGTTGCAGACAATCCGATGTTTGCGAGCAGGACCGGAAAAGTTAAACCAACAATGAAGTTCACGATCCAGAGGCAGAAGACAGTGACCCCCATACCAAGCCCCCGCAATCGCAGCGGGAATATCTCCGACAGCATCAGCCAGGTCACCGGAGAGACAGCCCCCTGCTGAAACGCAAGGAAAGTGACTGTTAATGAAAGAACCACATAAGGAAGAGCAGTCGATCCTTTCAGCACGACAGACAGAACTCCGATCAAAAGCAGCATCGCAGTCGTTCCGATGAGCCCCGTCATCAGCATCGGGCGGCGGCCGACTTTGCCGAGAAGCCATATTCCCACAAAAGTCGCGAGCACTGAAATCACACCGTTAGCGATATTGCCGATTAATGCGGCTTTTGTCTCGAAACCGGCATCTTTTAAAATTTGAGTTCCATAGTACATAATCGAATTCACGCCGGTGAGCTGCTGCACTACCGCAATTCCGATCCCGATAAACACAATGCGGCGCACCCACGGAACGGCAAGATCCTTAAAGGTCGCCTGCTCCATCTCAGCTTCCTTACGAAAGGCAGATTCAATCTCAGCGAGCTCAGCCTTCGCTTTCTCTTCATTCCTTATTCGCCGGAGAACGTGCAGAGCATCTTCTTTTCTTCCTTTAGAAACCAGCCAGCGCGGACTTTCAGGAACTTTCAGCATACCGAAAAACAAGAATACCGCCGGAAGGGCCGCGATAACGAGCATATAACGCCAAGCGTGAGAGGTATCACCAAGCACATTGCCGATGATAGCATTACACGTGAAGGCAAGCAGCTGGCCCGTTACAATCATCAATTCATTTTGGGTAACCATTCTCCCTCGGCTTTCCGCCGGCGACATTTCAGCCAAATATGCCGGAACGGTTACGGATGCTCCCCCGACGGCAAGCCCCAGCAGAAAACGGGAGATGATCATAACCGACACGTTAGGCGCCAGTGTACATCCGAGCGTCGCTGCAAAGAACAAAACGGCAAGGATAAGGATATTTTTACGTCTGCCGTTATAGTCCGACAATCTCCCTCCGAAAACCGCGCCGATCGCAGCCCCCAAGAGCAGGGAGCTCGCCACCATCCCTTCAGTCAAAGCGGTAAGATTAAGCTGGTCAGCTTCCGCCATAAACGGCAGCGCCCCATTAATCACACCGGTATCGTAGCCGAAAAGAAGTCCCCCGAATGTCGATACTAAAATGATGGTTCTCAAAAATGAATGCTGGCTGCTATTTTTATTCATCTTCAAATCCTCCTAGTTTTTACACAGAGATAATATCGGAATATTCAGTTATCAACATTTGCACCTCTAACGTCTGCATACAAGTTCTGACCGTCCAAAACAGTTATATAAGAAGAAAATGTTCCAAAAGCGTTATCATTTATAGTGATTATTCGCTCTCCCCTCTCGTTATATTGTTATTTTATAGTTACTTTGTAGTGAAGTTATAATGATATTATTGGTACTTATGTTATTATCATAATTTTAAAAGCGCTTTCAGTCAATGAATATTTCAGAAAATTTTATAACTTACCTTTATATTACCTATATATAATCAATTTATGTTTTACATCAACTTATTTTCATAACATGATCAATGAATTACCCCTATCATAACCAACAATTGATTATATAATGAAAACCCCCAACTGCTAGTTGGGGGGTTTTTGTTTTATTCTTCGTTTATTGTAACAATCGTTCTCCCTCTCGCTTCTCCTTTTAAAAGGGCAGGAAGCGTATCCGGCAGCTCTTCAAGTGTAATTTCCTTTTGAATAAAGGCCTCCAGATCTGCAGGCTTGAAGTCATCAGCTAAACGCTGCCATATTTTCTTTCTTGTCTCCATCGGACAGAATACGGAATCAATTCCCAAGAGACTGACGCCGCGCAATATAAACGGAAAGACTGTAGCCGGGAGTTTCGTTCCCGCTGTCAGTCCGCTCACAGCAACTGATCCGCCGTACTGAATCTGACTGAGAACTGAAGCAAGCGGCTCACCTCCGACCGGATCGACGGCCGCTGCCCATTTTTGTTTTTGCATCGGTTTTAACGTGCCGTTATACACTTCGTCACGGTGAATGACCGTCTTTGCTCCGAGGCTCTTCAAATACCCGCTTTCTTCTTCTTTTCCCGTACTGGCCTCGACCTCATAACCTAAGGTTGAAAGAATGGAGACGGCAAAGCTTCCGACGCCGCCTGTCGCTCCCGTCACCAGCACCTTCCCTTTTTCAGGAGCGGCATGGTTTTCTTCAAGACGCTGGACGGACAATGCGGCAGTGAAGCCGGCGGTTCCGATCGTCATGGCTTCTTTAAGTGTCAGACCTTCAGGCAGCGGCACGATCCAATCTGCCGGAATGCGGGCCATCCCGCTATAGCCGCCAAAATGGGAAACGCCTATGCCGTAGCTTGTCGCAATGACTTTGTCCCCTTCTTTAAAACGGGCGTCATCTGAAGAAACGACGATTCCCGCTAAATCAATTCCCGGCACGAAAGGATACGAGGTTACGATCTTGCCGTCAGGAATGGCAGCCAAGCTGTCTTTATAATTCACCCCTGAGTAGCAAACCTTAATCAGCACTTCACCCTCGGGAAGGTCCTGAACCGCCAGCTCCCGTACGCTGACTGAAAACCGGTCTTCATGTTGATCGACTACTAACGCTTTAAATTGATCTGTCATCACTACGTCTCCTTAAAATGAATTGAATGGCTTTGGAAAAGCATAAAATAAGTTTGATTTGTTTTCAAATGTCCTGCCCTGTGTAGTATGATCAAAAGTAAAAACAGCGAAAGAGTGGTTACGCATCATGTCTGATAAACAAAACAAAGATAACAAAAACAACAACAGCAATCAGCCATTACCGGACATTATTCATACCGCCGTTTTCAAGGCGCCGATACAAGTTGTCTGGGATACGGTCTCTACGGCGGACGGCCTGTCTCTCTGGTTTATGCCGAATGATTTCACACCTCAAGAAGACAGTGAGTTTCAGCTGGAATCTCCGTTCGGTCCGTCTCCGTGCAAGCTGCTGGATATTGAAGCGCCGTACCGCCTTTCTTTTTCATGGGATACGGAAGGCTGGATCGTTTCTTTTGTCTTAAAGGAAACGGAAAGCGGGGATACGGAATTCACTCTCATTCACGGCGGATGGAAAGAGCCGGAAGCCGTCATCAATAAAGTCAATCGGAAAAGCTCCGAGATTCACAGTACGATGGATCAAGGATGGAACGGGCTTGTCAACACGAAACTTCGCGGGGCGGTTGAGGCTTAACACAAAAGGACGGACACGCTTTCCGTCCTTTTTTTGATGCCGATACATAAAAACTGACTTTGCAAAGACACTAACAGAAGAACCGAAAACTTCTTTCAGGGGGCGCTGTTTATGTATTATTACAAAGAAGAGCTGATCAATATCATTAAACCGGACAAGCCGGACCCGGCCGCGGCCAAGGTGCTTCAGGAAATTTTAGGCGGGCATTACGGGGAAATGCGGACGATGATGCAATACTTTTTCCAAAGCTCTAATTTCAGAGGAAAAGAAAAACAGTTCCGTGACCTGCTTCGCGGTGTATTTTTAGAAGAGATCGCACACGTTGAGCTCGTCCAGCATACGATTAATGCGCTGCTCGATGAAAGCGGCGCTGAGGGCGCCGGAAATCAGGCAGCAGATCAGGCGCCGCTTGACGAAGCGGTTAAACACGCCAATCCGCACCATTTTATCATCGGGGCGCAAAGTTCTCTTCCTGTAGACGCCGGCGGCAATCCATGGAACGGGTCTTGGGTATACAACCACGGGAATCTGATTTCCGATCTATTGGACAATGTCGTGCTGGAATCAACCGGCGTGCTGCAAAAGACGCGCATTTATGAAATGAGTTCAAATCAGACGTTCAGAGAAACACTCGGTTTTCTGATCGTCCGTGACAACGCCCATCAAAATGCATTTACAAAAGCGCTGGAAACACTGGGTGTCGAATGGGGCAAATTATTTCCCGTGCCGAATTATGATATTGAAAAATACCCGGAATGCCGGAAATTCGTTGAAATGGGTTATCATAATACCCAATTTAATTTCAGACTGGATCCGACACGGATCGGAGAAATTCTGCAGGGAACGACGCCGAGCCGAAACGGCGGCGAATTAAGTGTGTCCGAGCCTCCTAAAGGTTTCCCCGTGCCGGAACTTCCCGAGCTTCCGAATGAGCACAGCCCCGGACTGAAAGATATGAACTTGTAACAAAAAACGCCTGTTTCGGGCGTTTTTTGTTTTTCTGAATATGAGGTTTGAATGTGTTCAAAACGGGGAATATAAGCCGGGAGATCTTGCCATACGGCCGTTATTTTGATGTGAGCACATTGCGGTACATACTTCGTTTCGAAAGTTGTCCTAATTTTCCAGCCGGCCGGCTGGGTATGTTTGAATGATAATGGGAATTATGTAAAGAGAACAATGTCTTTTTTAAGGAGGCAGCGAATGTCTAAGCAAGGAAACTTCCAGAAAACTATGTCACTTTTTGATCTTATTTTAATCGGCATGGGAGCCATATTCGGTTCGGCATGGCTGTTTGCCGTCAGTAACGTCGCCTCTAAAGCGGGCCCGTCAGGCGTTTTTTCCTGGCTGATCGGCGGGGGAATCATCTTATTGATCGGCTTGGTTTATGCGGAACTGGGCGCCGCGCTGCCGCGGACCGGGGGGATTATCCGGTATCCCGTATATTCACACGGACACCTGGTCGGATATTTAATTTCCTTTGTCACCATTGTGGCATACACGAGTCTTATTTCAATAGAAGTCACGGCAGTCCGCCAATACGTAGCGTATTGGTTTCCCGGTTTGACCGTAAAAGGCTCTGATTCGCCGACAATTGCCGGATGGATATTGCAATTTGCGCTGCTCTGCCTGTTCTTCCTCCTCAATTACTGGAGTGTCAAAACCTTTGCGAAAGCAAACTTCATTATTTCGATTTTTAAATATGTCGTACCGATTACGGTAATTGTTGTACTGATTTTTCATTTTCACCCGGGCAATATGACCGTTCACGGATTCGCGCCTTTTGGTTTCACCGGAATTCAGGCCGCGATTTCCACAGGCGGCGTCATGTTTGCATACCTTGGGCTGCATCCGATTGTGGCTGTCGCGAGTGAAGTGCAGAATCCGAAGCGGAACATTCCGATCGCATTGATTGTCTGTATTATCGTTTCTACTATTATTTACACCGTGCTGCAGCTCACTTTTATCGGGGCAATCCCGGCGGATACCCTGAAGCACGGATGGCCGGCTATCGGGACTGAATTCTCCCTTCCGTTCAAAGATATCGCCGTTTTGCTCGGTTTGGGGTGGCTGGCGACATTGGTCATTTTAGATGCGATTTTATCACCGGGCGGTAACGGAAATATCTTTATGAATACGACTTCACGTCTCGTCTATGCGTGGGCCAGAAACGGAACATTATTCAGCATTTTTTCTAAAGTCAATAAAGAAACCGGGACACCGCGCGCCTCCCTTTGGCTCTCGTTCGGTCTGGCTGTTTTTTGGACGCTTCCGTTCCCTTCTTGGAACGCTCTTGTCAACGTATGCTCCGTCGCATTGATTCTGTCTTATGCGATTGCGCCGATTTCTTCTGCGGCGCTGAGAGTCAACGCAAAGAACATTAACAGACCGTTTTATTTAAAAGGGATGAGCATCATCGGGCCGCTGTCGTTTATTTTTACCTCTTATATTGTATATTGGTCCGGATGGCGCACCGTATCCTGGCTTCTCGGTTCTCAAATTGTCATGTTTCTGATCTATCTCTGTTTCAGTAAATATGCTCCCAAAGATGATGTCAGCATACGCCAGCAGCTGAAATCAGCATGGTGGATCGTCGGCTTTTATGTCATGATGCTGATTTTCTCCTATCTCGGCTCGTTCGGCCACGGATTGGGCATTATCAGCAATCCGCTTGACCTGATTCTGATCGCCATCGGTTCGCTCGGTATTTATTACTGGGCAAAATATACGGGTCTGCCGAAGGCTATGATCGACAGTGATAAATGACGAATGCCGGAAAGAAGTATGGTCTTCTTTCCGGTATTTTTATGTTAAGGGATGACAAAAAAGCGAACATACGATAAAATGAATGACAGTCATTCATAAAAGGAGGAACCCCTCTATTGGCAAAACAAAGCTCGGGAAAATACGAAAAGATCCTGCAAGCCGCGATTGAAGTCATTTCTGAAAAAGGATTGGATAAAGCATCCATTTCAGAAATCGTCAAAAAAGCCGGAACGGCCCAAGGTACGTTTTACTTATATTTTTCTTCTAAAAACGCACTGATATCCGCGATTGCAGAAAACCTGCTCGACACTACGCTGGACAGAATAAAAGGGAAAACGGACGGTTCTGAAGATTTTTGGACGTTGCTGGACATTTTGGTAGATGAGACATTTCACATCACCCGGCTTCATAAAGATATTATCGTTCTCTGTTATTCCGGTCTTGCCATCGATCATTCAATGGAGAAATGGGAAGCCATTTATCAGCCTTATTATTCCTGGCTGGAAGGTGTGATCAATACGGCCATTGAACAGGGTGAGGTCATCAGCGGCATTCATGTCAGATGGACGGCCAGAACGATTATCAACGTTGTCGAGAACGCAGCTGAACGGTTTTATATCGGCTGTGAACAGGATGTCGATCTCGAAGTATATAAAAAAGAAATATTCAGCTTTCTCAAAAGAAGCTTGCAGAAATGATTGGCGGAGACCGATCATTTTTGACCCCCGTAAAAATGACTGACATTCATTCATAACTGAGGTGACTGTATCATGTATTGGCTGCTTGTATTGATAGCCGGATTGTTAGAAGTAGTTTGGGCGTCCGCCCTGAAGCATGCGGATTCGCTCTTTGATTGGATTGGTATTTTCCTTTTGATTGCCGTCAGCTTTCTGATGCTGATCCGCTCTTATAAAAAATTCCGATGGCTGCCGCATATACCGTTTTTGTCGGAATAGGCACCGTCGGCACATATGTAACGGGCGTCATTTTAGGCGAATCGTTTTCAATCGGACAAATATTCTTTTTGGCTTTGCTGTTGTCCGGCATTTTAGGAATGAAGGTATTTACGAAAGAAACTGAAACAAGGGGTGAACATTAATGGCATGGCTGCTGTTATTTATTGCCGGAGCGGAGGAAGTTGTAGCGGCCGTTGCCATGAAACATATTGACGGTTTTAAAAAAAGTGGCCGCTGATTGTCATGGTAACAGGCTTTATGCTTTCATTCTTTTGCCTTTCCGGCGCGATGCAGGTTCTTCCCACAGGTGTCGCGTATGCGGCTTGGACCGGCATGGGAAGCATCGGCGTTTCGGCCGTGGGCATACTTTGGTTTAAAGAAAAATTCAATCTGTCACAATTGGTGTCTCTGGGGCTTATCCTCATCGGTGTCATCGGCTTAAAACTGACAGCGTGACGGCCTGAGACAGCTTTTTAAACAAAAACAAAGGACCCTAAACGGGCCCTTTGTTTTTTTATGCTGTTTTGATCTGTTCCGCTTTTCCCGCTCCGACTCCGAAAATGAAAATCAGAACGGAGACTGCGATCAGCATGAATAACGGAACCGTCCAGCCGTGCGTGATGTCATGCAGCAAACCGAATACAAGCGGTCCGAACGCGGCAAGCAGGTATCCGAATGACTGGGCCATGCCGGAAAGCGCCGCGGCTTCATGAACATGCCGGGTCCGCAGGCTGAAGAACATCATCGCCAGACTGAACGCACAGCCTCCCGCAATTCCGATCAAAATGACCCATAGCGGAGTGAGAGCCGGGCTTCCGAAAAGAACGCCGGCAATGCCGATAAGGAAAATAAAGCCGTCAGTCCGGCGAGTGCGCGCTGATTTTTCATTTTAGCGGCAGCGATCGGCACGATAAAAGTAATCGGCAGGACTGAGAATTGCATTAATGAAAGCATCCATCCCGCCTTACTTGAGCTGAGTCCATTCTGCTGAAGAATTTCCGGCAGCCAGGCGATGACGGTGTAAAAAATAAGGGATTGCAGCCCCATGAACATCGTCACCTTCCAAGCCAGCGGAGACCGCATCAGACTGTTTTTCTTCTCTCCGTTTGTCCCAGTCGTGCGGACGGGCAGTTCACGTCCTCGCATTTGCGGAATCCACATGACGAACGCAATAAAAGAAAGGATAGCCCAGCAGCCGAGCGCGCCTTTCCAGCCTAACCCCGCTGAAGAGGCGATCGGCACGCTGATGCCGGATGCAATCGCGCCGCACAGATTCATAGAAACCGAGTAGACGCCGGTCATGATGCCTAAATTTCCGGGAAACTTATGTTTAATGAGACTCGGCAGCAGGACGTTGCATACGGCGATCGACAATCCCAACAGGATCGTTCCGAAAAAGAGAGTGCCGATTCCGGCGATGGAGCGCAGCAGAGTTCCGGCTGTCAGGACAATTAATGATGACAGTAAGACAATCTCGGTCCCGAAGCGCCGGGACAATAAAGGAACAAACGGCGACAGACATGCAAAGGCCAAAAGCGGCACTGTCGTAATGGTGCCGGCAGCCGCATTGGTCATGCCGAGGCTGTCCCGAATTGAGGAAACGAGCGGCCCGACCGATGTCAGAGGCGCTCTGAGGTTGGCCCCTATCAATATGACTCCGATGACCAGCAATATCAGTTTTTTACGCTGACTTGCTTGCAGAACTTGATGTTCGTCTTTAATTTTCATGTTCATCCTCCATGTGTATTGTATCTTTAAATACTGTGATGTATTGGTTGACGGCCTCCATGGCCTGATCCGGTTTCTGTCCGATAATCGCGGCGGCAAGCTGGGTGTGGATCCGGATAGCAGGGGTGATTTCCAACAGGTTATGGACTGACGCACAAAGCGCCTCCGTCATATGCTCGTATAGATCAGAAAGCATATTGTTATGGGCCGCCTGTACAATTGTTTTGTGCAGCTTAATGTCTGCTTCGGCATACCGTTTTCGATCTTCATTTTGCAAGGCCGCTTCACATTCATCCAAGCATGCCTTCAGTGCTTTCAGGTCTTCGTCATTACGCCTTTCCGCCGCCAATCGTGCAGCTTCTCTTTCGAGTGCGTATCTGACTTCTAATGTTTCAAGCAAATTTGATTTTTTAATATGGCGGTAAAATGCCGCGCCGAGAACACTGGATGAGCTGACATACGTACCGCTCCCCTGCCTTGTCTGCAGCAGGCCGGCATGTACGAGCGCCCGAATGGCCTCACGCAACGTGTTTCGGCTCACATCAAATTGCTTCATTAAATCCAGCTCAGGGGGAATGCGCGTCCCGACCGGCCATTTATCCGATTGAATTAACGATTCAATTTGCGCCACCACTTGTTCTACGAGCGACAGTCTGCTTGTTTTGGATATCTCCATCAAAACACCTCTGAAATTTGTAGGATGATTCTATCATTGGGTAATATAACATAAAAGAAGCGACGATGTAAATCAGCGGCAACAAAAAAAGAGTGAGTTTTTCTCTCACTCTTCGGCGCTTTTATGAACGTTTTATATTGACTGAGGTCACGACAAACTTGTCATGACGGTGGCGGGAAAATGAATATTCAAAGGGAGTGCCGTTGTCCAAAAAGCCTACATGCTCGACTTCAAGTATCGGGTCATCCGGCCGGCAGCCGAGATATTGCTGATCCATGTCATCCGACTTGCACGCTCTGATTTTTCTGTGTGAGCCTGCGATTTTGAGCTGCAGTTCCCGCGTAATATGATCGTAGATGGAATGGTTGAGCACCTCGTCATTAATGCCGGGTATAAGGCTCGCCGGCATGTATGTTTTTTCAAGAACGTACGGTTCGCCTTCAACAATTCTGAGCCTCACTACATAATAGACGGGAGTCTTTTCATCGATGGCCAAATGTGCGGCGACATCTTGAGACGGAAACTGCACTTCAAACCGGATGACCTTGCTCTTGATATTTTTGCCTTTTAACAAATTGCTCAAGCCGAGAATTTCGTTGCTGACTACGTGAACGTGCTCATCCTGCATGGCTGATTGGATGATAAATGTGCCGTGCCCTCTTTTTCTGAAAAGCATCCCTTCAGCCGCAAGTGTATCAAGCGCCCGCTTCATTGTCATCCGGCTGCACCCGAACTCCGCAGCGAGCGTCTTTTCATCCGGGATCGGCTGATCTATGTCATATACACTGCTTTTAATCCTCTTTCTCATTTCGTTGGCGATTTTTTCGTACTTATTCATCGGTTTCCTCCGGCTGTATAATGTTTGATCTGTATAGACTCCTTACGGTTATCATAAATTTTTTTCCCTGCTTCATCAATGACGTTACAGCCGCCGATATTGAAATTGAAAGGATTTCCTCGAATTTTCTATGGAATCTCCCTCACTATTATGGTAGAATTTTTGCAGAAACGGACACAACCGAATATTGCAATATATTGTATAACCTCAATGATATGGTTTGAGGGTGTCTACCAGGAACCGTAAAATCCTGATTACAAAAATTGTCCCGTACACTTTTTGTAATCAGGATTTTTTATTTTCTAAAAAATAAAAAAAGGAGTATCTGTACATGAATTTCAAAGTATTTCTGCTTGCAGCATCTACCATCGCAGTCGGATTGGTTGAATTAATTGTGGGCGGTATTCTTCCGCAAATCGCTTCCGACTTAGATATATCCATTGTCAGCGCGGGGCAGCTGATCAGCGTGTTTGCGCTCGGTTACGCGGTATCCGGCCCGCTGCTTTTGGCAGTGACGGCAAAGGCTGAACGAAAGCGGCTTTATTTAATCGCACTGTTTATTTTCTTCCTAAGTAATCTGGTCGCTTATTTCAGTCCCAATTTCGCCGTTCTTATGGTGTCACGGGTGCTCGCTTCCATGAGCACAGGGCTGATTGTCGTCCTTTCTTTAACGATTGCTCCTAAAATCGTGGCGCCTGAATACAGAGCGCGGGCGATCGGCATCATTTTCATGGGGTTCAGCTCCGCAATCGCTTTAGGCGTGCCTGTCGGCATTATCATCAGCAATGCCTTCGGATGGCGTGTTCTGTTCTTGGGAATCGGCGTATTATCTCTCATTTCCATGCTGATTATCAGCGTCTTTTTCGAAAAAATACCTGCTGAAAAAATGATTCCGTTTCGTGAGCAGATCAAGACGATCGGGACCGCCAAAATTGCCAGCGCACATCTTGTCACCTTGTTTACATTGGCGGGGCATTACACACTCTATGCCTACTTTGCGCCTTTTTTGGAAAGAACGCTTCATTTGAGTTCCGTTTGGGTCAGTGTATGCTACTTTTTGTTCGGTCTGTCAGCGGTATGCGGCGGCCCGTTCGGAGGCTGGCTGTATGACCGTTTAGGAGCATTTAAAAGCATCATGCTTGTGACCGTTTCTTTCGCTCTGATCCTGTTTATTCTTCCGCTGACAACGGTTTCTTTAATCATTTTCCTGCCTGCGATGGTGATCTGGGGATTGCTCAGCTGGAGCCTTGCGCCGGCGCAGCAAAGCTATTTAATCAAAATTGCGCCTGAGTCTTCCGATATTCAGCAAAGCTTCAACACGTCCGCTTTGCAGATCGGCATCGCGCTCGGGTCAGCCATCGGCGGCGGCGTGATCGGACAAACCGGTTCTGTCACAGCAACAGCCTGGTGCGGCGGTTTGATTGTCATTATCGCTGTCGCGTTAGCTGTATTCTCTTTAACGAGACCTGCCTTGAAAAGAAAATCCGCATAAATGTGAGACCGCAAAAAAGCCAAAGGAGTTCCTTCGGCTTTGGCGGTCTTTTTATTTTGCGGCAGCAAGCTCGTCTTCTGTCACCCATTTATGATTGGTTACTTTTTGGCCGCCGTCAGTCGGTGTATAGTCGACCATATAAACGGTTGTCTTTTTGGCTGAATCAATAACGGCTTCGGCACCCTTCATGCCTTTCATATGGGATGCCTCGATCACGGCCTTGTCACCCGGTTTTAACGTTTGATCACCGGCGCCCTTCAGCTCTTCCTGAATGACCCATTTGTGATCTTCGACGCGCTTTCCTCCCGTTTCCGGAGTGTAAGATACACTGTAAACCGTTGTATCATAAGCACCTTTTACGGTTCCTTGCGCATTTTTCATGCCTTTCATATGAGAAGCTAAAATCATGACGTCACTGCCGACTTTATAAGTCGGATTTTCGGCCTTCTTTAAACCTTTCGGCACCTCGGATGAACCTGAGTGATTCATGTCTTCGTGAGAGTGCGTTTCTTTGTCTTTCGCTTTTTCGCTTCCTCCTGAAGATTGGCTGTTGCATCCGGCAAGCGCCAGAACGGGGATCAGGAGAAACATGCTGAATAAAAATAGTCTCGCTTTCATTTCAAGAACTCCTTTGCCTTTTTAATTTTTCATTTTCCCTTTCGTTTCTTCGGTAAAACAAAAGAAAGGCCTGTCATTTCTCCTAATTCTTCAACTCTCTCTTTATTGCCTTTTATCAGGTGAAATTGTTCACAAAATGTACACATTAATAGAGATGCAGTATAATTCAATTATCAGATAATAGGGGGAACTCATCATGAAAACGAAGGTTTTTGCGGTGGTATTGGGCGCTGTTTTAATGATTGCGGGGTTGGTTTTGGCAGAAGTTTCGCTTTATATGGAATACATCACAATGGTCGGAGCTATGATTTTTTCTTCTATATTTATGTCAGAGCCGAAAAGAAAATTTCGCGTCATCAAAGGGGTTTGACTTTTCTATTACCGCCGTCTTCTCAGGACGGCGGTTTTGTTTTGCATGTCACTCAGTCTATCCGCAAAGCCGTTTCTTCTGTGCCGTCCTGATATAAAACGAAATGCGGGGCTGTTTGTGCTTTATCACCTGCAAATTCAATTTCAAGCGGCAGCGCCCTGACAAAATAACGGGTTTCCGTCATTGGGAATAATTCGAATGGTGTCTGCCCGTCTATTGTAAGATACAATCGGTTTTCTTTTACCGTCACCGATGCATGTGTGTCATCCTGAAATGAGTAATTGCCGGTAAATCTGCTGTAAATCGCAGGATCGATATCTGCTTTTTTCTGATCCGCCGGACGTTTCGGAATCACGTATGGCTGATCAAATAAGATGTTTACGGCCGCGGCAATCACAGCTTGTTCAAATTGATACGATTGTTCCATATTGCTGAGATAAATCAGTGTTTTGTTCTGGTCAATATACCGGATCATCAGAGTTGAATAGCCCGGCCAGCCTCCGTCGTGACTGATAACCTTCCCTTTTTGGCGGCTGTTTTGAATCATCCAGCCAAATCCGTATCCGAATTGCTCTTCTTCATTCCAATAGCCCGGCGTAAACGCTTGATCTTTAGACTCTTTGCCGATGATTTCTTCCGTATAAAGAGCCTGATCAAACAGATATAAATCTCTAATAGTGGAGTTAACGGTTCCGTCACCTTGAATCCCGTCAAGAAAGACGACATAATCGGTTTCCTCAAGTTCATCCGGCAGCACATATTCTCCGGAATGAACATCATACACATAGCCATATGCATAGTTCGGAATGTTTTCTTTACTCAGCCTTCTGTTATAAATCCGCGTATCATGCATACGAAGCGGATGAAATACGGCTTGTTTCATAAATTCAGCAAAACTCATGCCTGATACAATTTCTATAATAACCGCTAACACCGCATACCCCGTATTACTGTAAAGCCAATCCTTGCCCGGCGGGAAATAAGCATCCGGTTTATGCTGCTTAAGCATATCGATCACATCTTGATTAACGGCAATTCTGTCCCGGTCCCAATGTGTTAAAAATAACTCCATATAGTCCGGCAATCCTGACGTATGATGGAGTAGTTGCCGAATGGTAATGCCCGGATAAGGAAAATCAGGAAGCCACCGCTCTATCATATCGTCATAACGCAGCTTCCCTTGCTGCTCTAAAATGATAACGCCTAAAGCTGTAAACGGCTTCGATACTGAGGCCAATTCAAAGACCGATTGGTCATTCAGCATCCTCTTTGTTTTCAGTTCTGCAGCGCCGAATGAACCCTGATATAAGATGCGGCCGTTTTCCGCTGCCAATACAGCTCCGTTTATTTCATGTCTTCCGTCTAAAGTGCTGAAAAGCTGTTCAAAAGCTTGTTTTTTCTTATCGTTCATTTCACGAACCTCCATATACAAGCTGATTTACTCTTTTATACGAACAGCCGCTTTAGAAGTTTCAATATTTTTCCTTACTGAAACACCAGTCAGTATACTGCCGTTCAGGCAGCCGCGGGGGTTTGATGAAGGTCTTTTATTCGCACCATACTGTGCAGGCTTCGAACTCAACATGCTTCTCGTCTTTTTTTGCACCGGCAATTTCCATAGTCGAAAACATCGCACAGACGACGGCTTTGTATTCGTTCATGACGGTTTGAATTTCAATCAGAAACCGTTCGGATGAAGCCGCGTATTCCGTTACGTATTCTTTCATTTTGCCGATAATATCATCTGCCTGACGGATGAAGCCGGCCGCCTCCAAGTCACTCTCAAACTGGTTTTTGTTGATCATATGAATATGCATTTTTCAAGGCCCCTTTCAGCAGCGTTTTGTGGTTATATCCACTGTAAAGGACAGGCTTGGATAAACTTTTAATAAAATATGAACAAAATATGAATTGGCTCATCGGCCTGACCGGCGGGCTTTCGGCTGTGCTCCGTTTCATTTGGACTACCTGAAATAATGACTTCTTTACTCTATGAAAAACAGCTCATATATGATCTAATACCATTAAAATGAACGTTAGGAGGCGGCCTATGTCAGCAGCAGGAAATCGGCAAAAATTTTGGGTCATGGCGATGCTTATAGCGGTCTTTGCCGTGTTTGTTTTCTCTTTTTCTGAGAATCATTCACAAAAGAACTGGCACACGGCGGTTGACCAGGCGTCAGTGAATGTCTTCGGCCAGCAGATCTTTGAAAAAGACCGTCTGGCAAAAACACTCGACGCACGTGAGGCAGAATCTCTTCTGACTCTTGTGAAACTTGCAAATGAAGAACATCACATCATCTAAAAGCCATTATAAAAAGCCTGTTTCCCTTTGGCAGAGGAAACAGGCTTTTTCCATGTATTATTGAGCATGTTTTTGTTCAATAAACCGATCGATCCGGGCCAGAACATCCTTCATGTCCATACATTCTTTAAAGCTTTCATTAATGGCTTGAATGCCTTGTTTGTATTTTCCGTTATGCAGCACTTCTTCCGCGGCAAGCTTTACCTTTTCAGCGCTCACTTCATCTTTTTGCACTGTATAGCCTGCATCCAATTCAGTCAGGCGGCGCGCAACCATCGGCTGGTCTTTATCATGCGGAATAACGACCAGCGGCACTTGATAATGAATGCCTTCATTTACACTGTTCATTCCGCCATGCGTGACAAACACGTCGGCCTGCTCCAGCACTTCAAGCTGCGGCACGTACGGGGCGATGATAAAGTTTTCCGGCGCCTGTTTGATTTTCGACAGATCGGCTTTTTCCCCGGCGGCAATGACTACTTTCCTTCAAAATCTGAGAACGCGTCTATGCACAGATTGAAAAACGCTTCCGTGTCCCCGAGCACCGTTCCCATTGAGATATAAATGACTTTTTCATTCTTTAATGAGTCAATCGGGAAGTCGACGCGCCCTTTTCTCTTCGGAAAACTCGGACCGATAAATAAATACTCATCTCCGAATGTCTCACTTTCGGGCTGAAAATATCTGCTTGTATAGACGACGTTCAATTCACCTGTGTTGTTCATAAATTGAACCATGCTGTCAGGGGCGACACCGTATTTGTCTTTCATCTCGGCCAACAGCTCTTCACATTCCCTGTCCGGCTGAAACGGCACGCCCGATTCCGGATGGAGCGGCAGTATTTTCAGACGGTCTTCATTGAACAGGAAGGATGCTGAAGAAGAGATGCCGGGAATGTTGAGATAATCCCGCACCAGCTCTCCCGCACCGAATTTATCATAATAGACGGCGTCGAATTGAATGTCCTCTGCCAGCCGCTGCACAATATGTAAAATCTCCAGTGACGTTTTGATATGAACCTTTAAAAATGCAAGTATGCCGGACGGACTGCCGGGATCAATGGGTGTCATTCTGAGCAGATCGCTGTGAAGGTGAACTTTCGCTCCTACTCCTTCCAGTCTGCTTTTGTATTTTTCCGTTGAGATATAATGAACGTGATCGCCCCGTTCGCTGAAGGCCTTTGTCATACCCAAAGTCGGGTTTACGTGTCCTTCTGCGGGAAAATTGATCATCAGAATATGTTTCGCCATTTTTCAAACTCCTTTGCCTTTTTTGCGTCTCTTCCATATCCATCATAAATGACGCGGAAAAAATCATGCAAGGAACATCCGTCAGGTCTTTATGACGGTTCGATGACATCGGCAAAAAAAAGACAAGGCTTTTTTCACCTTGTCTATCGTGATGATGCGTCTGTTTCTCCCGCTTTGAGCACGCCTTTCAGATGTTCTTCATCATGCTTGAGATGCTCCGTCATATATTGCACGGCTTTTGTTTTATCGCCCTTTTTTATTTCTTCAAAGACTTTCCGGTGCTCATGCAGGATAACCTCCGCACGGTCATCTCCTTTAAAATTAAGAACTCTGCAAAAATGAATCAGCACATTGACATGCTCAAGCAGCATGGCCAGCCGGCTGTTGCGGCTGAAATCCACAAGAAGCCGATGAAACGACTCGTTTAAGGAAATAATCTCAGTCTCTTTGACGCCTTTATTGATGGCTTCTTCCGTCTCCCGCAGCTGTTTTTCAATGAGGTCAATTTCACTCTCAGCCGCTTCATCAATAACCAGTTCGACCGCCAGTGATTCAAGTGACATTCTGATTTGATAAATCTCTTCAACATCCTTAACGGACAAAGAATAAATGACAAAGCCGTTTCGATCGTCTGCTGTCAGAAGCCCGTCCTTTTCAAGGAGCCGCATGGCTTCTCTGACCGGCGACCGGCTGACTCCGAAATCCTTAGCCAGCTGAGTCTCATTCAGCCGTTCACCCGGTTTAAAAATCCCGTCAAATATCATTTTTTTCAATTGGGAATAAAATTGCAGATAATACGGGATTGGCTTATCTAATTTAAAATTATCCATCTTTCCTACCTCTTCATACAATTTAGGCCTTATTGTTACCAAGATCATATAACAGTTTATCTATGGAAGCAACATTCCCGAGCTTGTCAGCATATCGGAGGTGCCGTAATATGGAATTATAGCGAACGACGGTCGACGGTCTGCCGTAAACCGAAAACAATTCATTCAGAGGTGACGGAACATGAAAACATATAAGATTGCCAGCATACCGGGGGACGGTGTGGGGAAAGAAGTCGTTCCGCAAACGGAGCGGGTGTTGAACGCGATCGCCGAATTACATGGAGGCATTGCCTTTGATTTCACTTCTTTTCCGTGGAGCTGCGAGTATTATTTGGAGCACGGGACTATGATGCCGGATGATGGACTAGAAACGTTACAGCACTTTGATGCTTTGTTTTTGGGAGCGGTGGGGAATCAAAAACTCGTCCCCGATCATGTTTCGCTGTGGGGGCTGCTCATCAAGATACGCCGGGAATTTGAACAGGTGATTAATGTGCGGCCGGCGAAGCTCCTGCCGGGAATCACTTCCCCCCTCGTTAACCCGAAGGATTTTGATCTGATAGTCGTCCGCGAAAACAGTGAGGGCGAGTACAGCTCTGTCGGCGGCAGAATCTATCAGGGTGAGGACGAAATCGCCATACAAAACGCGGTCTTTTCCCGACGGGGTACAGAAAGAGTGATGCGGTATGCTTTCGAACTGGCGGCAAGTCGGCGGAAACACGTCACAAGCGCGACGAAATCAAACGGTATTGTTCACTCGATGCCGTTCTGGGATGACATCTTTAAAGAGGTCAGGCGGGAGTACGCCGGGATTGAGACGGATTCCCAGCACATCGATGCACTGGCGGCCTTCTTTGTCACGCAGCCGGAACGCTTTGATGTCATTGTCGCTTCGAATCTGTTCGGAGATGTGCTGACAGATATCGGCGCGGCGATTATGGGAAGCGTCGGAATCGCTCCCGCAGCCAACATCAATGTAAACGGCAAATATCCTTCCATGTTTGAGCCTGTTCACGGCTCCGCTCCGGATATTGTCGGAAAAGGAATTGCCAATCCTATAGGCCAAATATGGACGGCGAAATTAATGCTCGATTCATTCGGAGAAGAGGAACTGGGCCATCTCCTCTTACAATCTATTGAAACGGTCACAAACAGCGGCATTCTGACTCCTGATGCCGGCGGAAAACATTCAACGGAAGATGTCACTTCCGCTATTATTTCTCAAATAAACAAATAACATTTTATGAGGAGAGAGAAAATGGATTCTTTTCGTGAACAATTTGAAAAGCATGTGACCCATGATTCAATTGAGGTAAATGGCATCCGCCTTCATTACGTCTTTACGGGAAAGGAGGATGCTCCCCCCGTCATTCTCCTGCACGGCTTTCCGCAAAGCTGGGTGACGTGGCGTTATGTGATTCCGACGCTTGCCGCTTCTCATAGAGTCATCGCAGTTGATCTGAGGGGCTACGGCGATTCTGAAAAGCCGAGCGGCATAAACGGCTATGATAACAAAACGATGGCAGGCGATATACAAGGTCTGATGCGCCGCCTGCATATACAAAAAGCGTTAATTGCCGGGCATGACAGAGGCGCAAGGGTAGCAAGGCGGCTCGCTTTAGATGCGCCGGAGCTGGCGGCAGGCCTTGTGCTCATTGACATTATGCCGACTGAATACGTCTATGATTCTCTGACGGCAGCTGAAGCGGCAAAAAAATATTGGCACTGGACATTTCAGGTCGTTCCCCATCTGCCGGAAGAATTAATAAAAGGAAAAGAAGAGGAATATCTTAGATTTTTATTAAGCAGAGGTGACGGGCTTTTTGACCTGCTGGCATCAGACGGCGCCTGGGACCGGTACTTAGCCGCCTGGAAGCAGCCCGGCGCTGTTCAAGCTGCGCTTAATGACTACAGAGCCGCTTATCAAATTGATTTGCCGAGATATCGTTCAGAAAAGGAATCACAGAAAAAACTGGATGTTCCCACGCTTTTGCTGTGGGGAGAAAAAGGGAACTTAGCCGGCCTTCCCGTGCTTGACACATGGAGAGAATCAATTCGTGAAGTCAGCGGATATGAGGTAAAAGGCTGCGGCCATTATGTTCCCGAGGAAAAACCGACAGAAGCTGCCCGCAGGATTATCGATTTTTCAAAAACGGTTTTTTAAGGGGCGCACCACACCGAAACAGGCAGACTCTTAAAACCCGGCCTGATGATACCTTCTCTATCACAGGCCGGATCATTCATAAGTAAAATGGTGCTGAACCAGTTCCTCTCTTTTTCCTGCTTGCTGCCTTAATCAAAATAAACGGGTTCATCCGGATGTTTGAGATATGCAAACATCTTTTCAATCTGACTTACCGTATTGCGGGCGGCAGATAGCGGCGGCAGCTCCGTTTCCGCAAAAAAGCCGGCCGCGCTTGTTTCCGTTCCCTCCCTGAGCCGGCCGCCGATAATCTCGCATTTGATAAACACTTTGTAAACGTGGGCGGCGGACGGCGGATGGGAATGGCATTTCTTATCCATTACAGCTAACAGTTTAACGGGCTTTACGTCGATTCCCGACTCCTCTTTTACTTCTTTGACAGCGGTCTCGCCCGGTGAAATCCCGATATCAGCCCATCCGCCCGGCAGCGCCCATCTGCCGTCGCTTTTCTCTCTTACCATTAATATGCTCTGATCTTTAAAAACTGCCGCTCTGATATCAACTTTCGGAGTGGGATAGCCCGTGTCACCGGCGAATACGTCTTTGATGATCCTTTTGTCGATGCCGGTATGATGCGCCATGATATCCACGCTTATTTTTCTTATTTCTTCAAATCTCTCAATATCATATATGTCTTTGGAATAAGCCAGCCCCGCTTGCGCCGCGGATTGAAGCTGTTTTGCCCATTCAAGCCATTTTGGCTCCATTTTTTCCACCGCCCGTTATGTTAATTGACGAAACCCCGAATTGCACCTTGAGAGTACCGGTGCCCATGATCCGTTTCTGCTCCTTGTTTTCTGTTTATGGCGGAGCGAATCCTGCCGGGAAATCAGAAAAAAGCCATTCATTTGCTGAATGGCTTTTTTTCATTTTCTATTTTTCTTTCATGACGAGAACGACGACTGAAACAATAAGGACCGCCCCGATCCAGAAGGTTCCTCCGATCGATTCTCCCAGCAGCAGCCAGCCGAGCAATGTCCCGGAAAGCGGCTGAAAGAAGAAAAACAGACCGCCGCTTGCCGCATTCAGCAATTGCAATCCGCGATTCCAAAGCATGAACGCGCAGGCGGTTGATCACACCCAGATATAAAAGTCCGCCCCATATCTCAGGCCGGGCAAGCTGAGACAAAGGAATCTCCCGAAGCGGGCCCGCTGTAAACGGGGTCAGGATGACAAATGCGACGCAAATGGAATACGTTGTGACGACAAGCGGGGAGTAATGGCCGGGAACCCGTTTCATCAGCACGGACATCAAAGCCCATGTCAGCGCCGCAGCCAGAAGCGAGAGACCGCCGAGCTGGCTCGACATATCGAGATCTCCGTTCCCCACAATGAGCAATACTCCGATCGTCGCCAGCCCTGTCGATATTCCTTTTTTCAGCGTTAACCGTTCTTTCAGCATCAGCCGGGCAAATACAACCATAAATGCAGGAGTGGATGCCGTAATAATCGCACCCATCTGCGCGGTTGATAATTTCGTGCCGATTTCCTGCGTGACGATCGAAATCGTGTTGCCGATCAATCCGATCGCAGCGATCAGTAATAAATCACGTTTATGAACTTTCCAGGATTGGCGTGTAAATAAACTGAGAATCAAAAGTGAAAGAAGCGCCACCGCATATCTCAGCCATACCAGTTCAAGCGGCGGAATGACCGCTACCACTACTTTTACAACGACATACATACCGCCCCAGATACTGGCGGCCAATGCCAAATAAATCGAACCGAACAATGTATTTTTCAATTGATGCACCCTCCGTTATCATATTAGGTCACGTCATATGCCCTAACGGAGAGAAGCACAGTCACTTTCCTCCATTAAGGGCGGAGAAGTGCTGCCGGTACATCATGTTCAAATAAGGGCGCTAGAAACATATCGTTTTTCACCTCAATTGCAATCTGATTTTTCTCATTATACAAGGTTTGTCAGAAGACGTAAACGAACGGCGGCATCGGCTTTATCGATTGCGGACTGGCAGCTGGATTCTTGTGATCTGATTGTCAAACCCGTCCGCCACAACCTCATCAAGCATATATTCTTCATATGCATAATCGCCCATTTCCAGCCCATACTCTTCAATAAACTGCATGATGCTGCGGTAAGCCGCTTCCGCTTCATCCCCTATTTGGTACCCGACGGCATAAAGCCCTTTCGGCTTGATATGGAGGTCTCTATTCTCTATGCCTTCTTCTGTCTTCATATAAAAATGGGTGTAGTTGTAGAATTCTTTTTTCAGAATCTGCTCCCGCGCAAACAGTCCGCCGACCGGATGCCCCTGATCGAGTTCATGTACCCGCATATAGCGGATCAATTCGGAAATGGCGGCAGTGTATTGCCGTTCTGGCAAATGGAGTACGGGTCGTCCTATCATAAGTGTCTCTTCATCTAATCGCTGCAATGAGACGGAGGAAAAGTCTGTCTCCAAGGCTTGTTCGGTCAGCTTCACCTTTGTCTGAATCATTCTTTGCAGGTGCTCCAGCTTTTTGATTTTGCTTTCGATTTCTGAAGATTTCTCTTTTAAAAGCGTGATGATACCCTCGGGGGTTTTGTCTGTTAAGAGCGGTTTGATCTGCTTCAAGGGCACCCCGACCTCCTTAAACAGACCGATGACCTGGAACAGTTCGAATTGATGATAGGAATAGTATCTGTATCCGTTCGCTTTTTTGATTTCCGGAGAAAGCAGGCCGATCTCGTCATAATGGAACAGGGTTTGTTTTTTACGTGGCACAGTTTTGCAAATTCACCCGTTGTGAAGTATTTTCTGACGTCTTCGCTCATAATGCCTCCTTGACTATACGGTAACCATATCCTTTATGATGATCATTGTATCCGAGAGAAGGCTGATTCACAAATGGCTTACGAAATGAAAGCTTTACCGTCTCAGAAAAAAGCGGAAGAGGAGTATCAAGTATGACGATTGAAATCAGAGCAGTCACGGAAGAGAACCGTGCCGATATACTGGCGCTTCATGTAAAGGAAAGCCAGACTTCATTTATTGAAACCGCGGAAGAGTGCTTACAAGATGCTGAGGATTGCCGGCATTATCAGCCGGCCGGTCTTTATGTTAACGAGGTATTGGTCGGCTTTGCCATGTACGGATGGTTTCCGGAATATGATGAGGAAAATGAAAACGGCAGAGTGTGGCTTGACCGTTTTTTTATTGATGAACATTATCAGGGACGTGGATTGGGCAGGCTGTTGCTTGATGCCCTTATCTGCCATCTCGTTCGAATATATGATTGCAGACGGATTTATTTAAGCCTGTTTGAAGATAACGTGCACGCATTGCGGCTTTATCAAAAATTCGGCTTCTTATTCAATGGAGAGCTGGACTCAAACGGGGAAAAAGTGATGGTGAAAGAGCTGTAAACCCTCTGTATAAAAGCGATTCGTCTTCTTGCCAATCCCTTAAATTTGAGGTAACATAAAGATATCGGACGACGGTCGACGGACTACGGTCGATTGTTAAAAACCTGATAAAGCGGATCTGAACATGGTGATCAGGCATCTAAATGGAGGAGAAGATTGTGCTTATTATACTCGTTATGTTTCTTCTCGGGATTATTCTCGGGTTTATCGGCGCGGGGGGAGCCGGTTTTGTCATTGCACTTTTAACTATACTGTTTCACGTACCGATTCATACGGCTTTGGGCACCTCCCTCGCCGGAATGGCTTTCACAAGTTTATCGGGGGCTTTCAGCCACTACCGTGAAGGCAATATTCAGATGAAGATCGGCCTCATCGTCGGCGTTTTTGCGGCATTCGGTTCGTTTTTCGGGGCAAGGCTTACTTCCCTTATCCCCGCAGATTTGCTGCATTACTTGACGGCCGGCATGCTGTTTTTATCTGCTCTGCTTATTTTAGTCCGGTTATTTATTGTAAAAGAAACACAAGAAGATTCCGGACGGCAAAGCAACCTGAACATATGGGTGAAAGCCGTTGTACTCGGTATCATCGCAGGAATCTTGTCCGGAACGTTCGGTATCGGCTCTGCTCCTTTTATCCAAATCGGCTTAATGATTCTTTTGCGCTTATCCATCCGCCAGTCGGTCGGCACCACCATGCTTGTCATTATCCCGCTTGCGGTCGGCGGAGGACTCGGTTATGTGACGGAAGGATTTGTCGATTATATGCTGTTGGTCAAAGTGCTGATCGGAACGATGTGCGGCGCATATGTCGGAGCAAAATTCACCAACCTCGTGCCGAAAGTCATTCTGAAATCAGCCATCTTTTTAACACCGGCCATCGCCGGTTTGATGCTTTTATTTTAAACTGAAACGGGAGGCGGCCGCCTCCCGTTTTTTCTGTTCTTCACCTGTTTTCGAAGAGCTTTTTCAGCTTTGCTTCCGTTTCGGTATGATCTACCGGCGTATACACACTGCAGCGCAGATCACTGTTGCCCTGAACCTGAAATGAAGTCAGGTTAAAGACCATTTTTCCCGCCTTCGCGTGGCGGAACTCAATTAATACTTCGGGTGCCGAGCTGACTTCGCTCTCATTCCACAGCGTATGAAATTCCGAATACGTTTTCTCCATTTCTTCTATAAACTGAGAATACCACGTATCAGCTACATACTGGCCGTAATACGTTCTGAAAATGGCGATGAATCCTTTCACAAAGTGCTCCCAGTTCACGGCTAAACTTCTTAATTCTTTTCTGGAAAACAATAGCTCTATGAGATTCCGTTTTTCAGGAGGAATTTGTTCAAAATCTAAAAACACGTGAGCCGCGGCCTGATTCCATCCTACGATATGACACCGCCTGTCCGAGATAATGGTGGGACAATAACGGAGCTCCTGCAGGATTTTTGAAAGCGACGGGCTGATAACCGCTTCTTCCTCCGCGGTAAACGGCTGCTTCACGCCCTCCTCAATGGCAAGCGCGTATAAATAATTTCTCTCATCTTTATTGAGCTGCAGCGCATCGGAAACCGCGTCCAACACGGCTGCGGACACTTTAATGTCTCTGCCCTGCTCCAGCCACGTATACCACGTGGTGCTTACGCCGGCTAATTGCGCGACCTCTTCTCTTCGGAGTCCGGGCGTTCTTCTCCGTGTGCCCATCGGCAGCCCGGCCATCTGCGGAGAAATTTTGGCCCGCTGCGTTTTTAAAAACTCTGAGAGCGCCTGCAATCTTCCTTCTGGTATCATACCGAATCTCTCCTCTCTTACCCTGGTATTCATTATACTAGGATAATCAACAACTTGTAATAGGATAATTGCGAGTTACAATAAATACATACCGAAGGAGGAATGACCATGAAAAGAGTTGTGATCACCGGAATGGGAGTGATTTCACCTCTCGGCAATGATGTGCATACATTTTGGAAACACCTGACGGAAGGAACATCGGGAATCTCTCTCATCGATTCGTTTGATGTCTCCGGCTCCAAGACAAAAATAGCCGGCACCGTCCGTGATTTTGACGCAGAAGAAAGATGGGGCAGAAAAGAAGCGAGACGGCTTGACCGTTTCAGCCAGTTTGCTTTAGCGGCAGCGGAACAGGCGCTTGAAAGCTCCGGGATTCAGCTCGATCAGATTGACCGTGAACGCCTCGGCGTGTACGTCGGCTCGGGAATCGGCGGCATCACGACTTTGATTGATAACGTTCATACTTTAAATGAACGGGGAGCGCGAAAAGTGAGCCCGAGCCTTGTCCCCATGATGATCTCAAACGCGGCCGCCGCTCAAATCAGCATCAGATTAGGCGCGCTCGGCCCCTCACTTTCTCCCGTCACCGCGTGTTCCATCGGCAATACGTCGATCGGGGAAGCATTCAACGCCATTCGGAATGATGACGCAGATATTATGTTTGCCGGGGGAGCGGAAGCGGCGATTACGAATTTGTCATTAGCCAGCTTCGGCAATGCCCACGCGCTGTCAGCGAGAAACGAAGACCCCGCCGCGGCCAGCCGGCCGTTTGACGCGGATCGCGATGGATTTGTCATGAGTGAAGGCGCGGGCATCTTAGTATTGGAATCATTGGATAGCGCAATCGGCAGAAATGCCCCGATCCTTTGTGAGGTGCTCGGCTACGGCGCAAGCTCTGACGCGTATCATATGGTGGCCTCCCATCCGGAAGGGACGGGTGCATACCTGGCGATGAAAAATGCTTTGAAAAAGGCGAACGTTTCAGCGGAAGACATTGATGTCGTAAGCGCCCATGCGACAAGCACAAAAGCCGGAGATCTTTCTGAAACATTGGCCATCAAGACATTATTCGGAGAGCTTGCGTATGACATTCCGGTTACGGCCAACAAATCAATGCTCGGCCACATGCTTGGCGCGGCAGGCGGCGTTGAAGCCATCGCTCTGACAGAAAGCCTGAGACACGGCATCATCCCGCCGACGATCAATCTGCAGCACCCTGATTCGGCATGTGATTTGGACTATGTGCCAGACGGGCCCCGCCATCAATCGTTAACGATCGGCCTTTCCAACTCATTCGGCTTTGGCGGACATAATTCGGCGATCGTGCTGAAGAAATATGAATAGCGGGCATCAAAAAAGGAGTGAATCATTTCACTCCTTTTTTGCTTTCTCCGGTTTTGTTGTTAAGGCGAAAAAAGCGATGGAACCGATAACGGATGTCGTGAACATAATTGCCCCCATCGGCACGGCCGTCGCTTCATTCATCCCCACAAGCGGCGACACGATGGAACCGAGAAGAAGCGGAAGCATGCCGAGCAGTGCGCTTGCGCTTCCCGCGCGGTGTCCCTGCTTTTCCATCGCCAATGTAAAGGTGCTTGTCAGCGTCATGCCGATCGTAATCATATAAATAAAAATGGAAATCACCAGTGCCGCCAGCGGCCCGTGAATGATCGTCATGACGAGCAGAACGGCAGTCGCCGTCATCGCTGTAATCACGCCGATTCTCAGCAGGCTTTTTTCGTGAATAATCCCGCCGAAACGGCCGATGATAAAGCTTCCGGTAATGATCGCCAGACCGTTTATGCCGAATAAAACACTGAATACCTGAGGCGATACTCCGTAAATATCCTGATACACAAAAGGCGTTCCGGAGACATACGCAAAGCTCCCGCCGTGAATAAAACCGACCGTCAGCGCATAGCCGATAAATGACCGATCCTTCAGCAGGCTTCCCATTGTCCGCACGGAATTTCCGATGGAGCTCGGAATCCGCTTTTCCGGCGGCAGGGTTTCTGTCAGCTTGAGCGCAATGATGAGAACAAGCAAAAACCCGATAAAAGTTAAAAACAGAAAAATCGTATGCCATGATGCAAACGGAAGCAATAAAATCGCGCCTCCCGTCATCGGCGCCACCATCGGCGCGACGGCGGTAATGACCATCAGCAGCGAGAAAAATTTAGAAAGCTCTCTTCCCGTAAACACATCTCTGACGATTGCACGGGATAAAACGAGTCCCGCCGAAGCGGTGAATCCTTGAAGAAAACGGGCAATCACCAGTGTTGCAATGTTCGGTGCAAGCGCGCAAAACAGAGAAAACAAAGCAAATAAAAAAATACATAGCAATAACGGTTTTCTTCTTCCCTTCGCGTCACTTAACGGGCCGACAACAACCTGTCCGATTGTCAGTCCGATCAGACAAGCGGTTAAACTGAGCTGGACAAGCGAAGCGCGGGCGCTTAAATCTTCGGCGATTTCAGGGAAGCTCGGCAGATACATATCTATATTGAGCGGCCCCAGTATCGCAAGCATTCCGAGTAGAAAAGCCAGCGCAAGCCGCTCCTTACCGGTCGGATTATGCAGCATATCGTTCCCACCTTTCCTTTGTCAATCTCTCAAAACATTTGTATATTGTATCATAATTTTTCTTTATTTTAAAAGTTTTCAAAGGGCATAAAAAAACCAAGGGCTGTAACAGCCCTTGGTCCCGGATCACGCGGCAAAAGGTTTTACGCGTGTTTTTCTTTAAATGCTTTTGCGTATTGATCAGCCGCTATAATGGCGTCCGCCACGTCGTCAGCCGTCACGTCAAAAGCGGCATGAATCGTTTCTTCTTCAATCGTCGCGGCTTCTGCCACTTTCATAATGTCCTCTTTAGATGCGTCTTTCAATTTGATGTCTTCAAGTGTGACAGGCAGCCCTAAGCTGATATAAAACGCGATATACCGCTCAATTTCCTCAAGCGAACGTTTTTCCAGCGCCAATTGAACAAGCGTGCCGAATGCCACTTTTTCACCGTGGGTCAAGTGATGGATTTCACCTTCAAGCGCGGTAAATCCGTTATGAATGGCATGTGCCGCAGCTAAGCCGCCGCTTTCAAATCCCAGTCCGCTCAGAAGTGTATTGGCTTCAACCACCGCTTCCAATGCGGGCGTAACGGCTTTCGCTTTCACAGACTCATAAGCGAGACGGCCGTATTTGAATAATACCGCTTCACATTTTTCCGCGATAGCCTCTCCGGCGATTGTCGGAATTCCGCCTGCCATCGTTTTACCGCCATTGGCGATGACACTGCGCGCCTCTATCCACGTCGCCATCGCATCGGCAATCCCTGATGCTAAAAAGCGCGGCGGAGCTTCCGCGACGATTTTCGTATCGACCAGAACCAAGTCAGGATTCTTATGATAAAAACGATAGTTTTCGAACGCGCCTTGTTCAGAATACACGACAGACAGCCCGCTTGTCGGAGCATCCGTTGAAGCGGCCGTCGGCACGATAACGGTGTAGCCGTTTATTTCATCTGATACGGCTTTGGCCGTATCAAGCGTTTTACCGCCGCCGACTCCGATGACAATAGCCGCCCCTGCTTTTTCTGCAATGCCGGCAATTCTTTTCATTTCTTCCTGGGAGGCTTCGCCGTTGAAAACCGCCTCTTCAGAAGAAATATTGCTTTTCTTTAATTCAGCCGTCACCTTGTGGCCCGCGATATCCCATACGGTTTTATCCGCGATGACGACGGCTTTTTCACCAACGCCCTCCAGATGTCCGCCGATTGTTTCAATGGCATTTTTTCCCTGCACGTATTTGGCCGGACTGATAAAAATTCGTTCCAATGTCATCATCCCTTCTTCGTTGTCTCTCATTACATTTCTCTTATTGATAGAGCAGAAATGAAAACTCTTCTGATATCATTCCTCGTTTTGATTTGATTCAAACCTCATATACACTGCTGAAAAATCAATTTTCACGGCATTGACAAGATGTGAAGGTGTCTATATAATCTTCGATATTGAAGCTGATCATTCTTTACTGAATGAACAAACGAGATTGTGAATGATTCGTCTTAAAAATTATTTAGTTCTGCTGGATAATTTTTGAGGCGTTTTTGTTTTTTATATATTTTTGACTGCGGAGGAGGTTTGCATATGAAGAACATTTGCAAGGATATACTGATGATTATGGCCGGAGCCTTTCTTATCGCGGCGTCCGTGGAATTTTTCGTCATCCCGAATCATTTAGGGGACGGCAGCACCGTGGGAATCGCTCTCGTTTTATATTATCTTTTCCATATACCTGCAAGTATTACGACTCTGGTTGTAAATTTGATTTTTATCGGGTTGGCTTATAAATTTTTAACGAAAAAAACGATTTTATACACGATACTCGGTACGGGAATGACTTCTGTTTTTCTCAGCATCGTCAGCTTTATTCCATTCGGCGTGCACGACATGGTGCTCGGGATCGTATTCGGCGCTCTGCTGATGGGAGCAGGGCTGGCATTGATCTTTATCGCTGACGGATCTACCGGCGGGACCACGCTTTTGGCGTATTTATTGAATTACACAAAGGGCTTTAACATCTCCAAAAGCATGTTTTATATGGATTGTGTCATCATTTTCGCATCCGTTTTAGCGATCGGAATCAATCATATGCTGTATACGTTTATATTCGTTTATCTGTGCGCCAAAATCGTCGATATTGTCATTGAGGGGTTCCATAATAAAAAAGCCCTCACCATTATGTCTGACCAATACGAAGAAATCGCCAAAGCCATCACCTCCGAGTACGGCAACGCGGCGACGATTTTTTACGGATACGGGTATTACGGCAGCAAAGACAAGCGCATTATCTATGTTGTCATTAAAAAGAACGAATTGCTGAAAATCAAAAAACATGTTCAAAAAATTGATCCGAAATCATTTATCGTAATTCATGAAGTAAAAGAAGCTGTCGGAGGGCAATTCGGGTTTACAAACCTGCCCGCCGCCGCAAATGAAAAATAACCGCCTGCAGTGTATAGCTGCAGGCTTTTTTTATCCGGCTCTTCCCCGCTCAAAGGTTTTTTGCATCTTTCAATCGAAGTAGTATAATGAAACCTTTTTTGATGGAGGAACATAAAAAAATGAATATCAAAACTGAAAGGCTTGTAATTCGGACTTTTGAACCGGAAGATTGGCAGGATGTCTATGCGTACACCTCAAATCCGAGTGTCATGAAATATATACCAGAGGGTGTCTTTACCGAAGAAGATGCCAGGAAATTCGTTACTGAAAACAGCTGTGAACATGCCGGGAAGTTTCCCGTTTTATTGAAGGATGAGAAAACGGTCATTGGCCACATTGTTTTTTTCAGTATTTTGGCGATCATACGTATGAAATCGGCTGGGTGTTTCACCCGGAATACCAGGGCAAAGGATATGCTTCAGAGGCGGCGCGCGCCGTGCTGGCATTCGGGTTTAACAAGATGAAATTACACCGGATCATTGCGACATGTCAGCCGGAAAACATGGCTTCGCACCGGGTAATGGAAAAGATCGGGATGAGACGGGAAGGCTTTTTTAAAAAATGCATCCCCCATGATAATGAATGGTGGGATGAATATTATTATGCCGTTTTAGAAGAAGAGTGGGAAGCCTCCAATCTGGAATAAAAAGGCTTATACCCTTTGCTTTTACAGATAAGTGTGTGCTACACTGTTCGTAACAAATACGAAGGGATGATGGGTGGACAATGATTAACTAATCTTATTTTGACCGTTTGAAATCAAATATTTCAAATCAGAAAAAATAGGATTAGTCTGCCCATTTTCTATACGATACGAGAAAGCTATGTAAAAATAGCTTATTTGATCATGCACAGGTACGGCTAATCCTTCCAAATCAATTGGGAGGATTTTTTTGTCCTCCCTTTAAAGCGAGGGATTGACATATGAAAGAAATGTTAAAGTTAAGCGGCATCAGTTACGAAATCAACAGTGTTCCCCTTTTTGAACAGATCAGCGCGAGTGTTCAGCAAGGCGACATCATCGGCGTTATCGGTAAAAACGGCGCCGGCAAATCTTTATTGCTGCAATTGATCTGCAATCAAAAAGCGCCGTCACAAGGACAGATCCAGATGCTGCAAGATGTGAACATATATATGGTGGAACAAGAAACGGAAGCTTATGATTCCGGCCACCCGGAGCCTGCGGAGGCAGCCTTGTTAGAAAAGTGGAACGTGCCCGCACGCGCCTTTTCGCAATTAAGCGGCGGAGAAAAATTGAAAGCCCGTCTTGCCAAAGGTTTCTCCTCCTCAAGCGGCCTTTTGTTATTAGATGAGCCGACGAACCACCTCGATCAGCACAGTTTAGAAATACTGCTGAATCAGATCAAGAATTACAAAGGCACCATTATTTTCGTTTCGCATGATCGTGCTTTTATAGATGCAGCGGCGACAAAAATCTGGGCCATCGAAGGAAAGAAACTCATTGAACATAAAGGGAATTATTCAAGCTATATGGAGGTCCGCAAACAGAGAAGGCTGACACAGCAGCGGGAATATGAGAATCAGCAGCATATGATCAGACGGATTGAAGCTCAAATGAACGAGCTGAGCGCCTGGTCAAAAAAAGCCCACGCCCAATCAACGAAAATAGAAGGCTTTAAAGAATATCACCGCGTAAAAGCAAAACGCACGGACGCCCAGATTAAATCAAAGCAGAAGCGTCTTGAAAAAGAGCTTGAAAAAGCGAAAGCAGAACCGGTTGAAGCAGAGTATGAAGTCCGTTTTTCCATTGAGCACCGCAAAAAAGCGGGAAAGCGTTTTTTAGAAGTAAGTGATGTCACAAAGTCATATGACGGCCGAACGCTTTTTAAAAACGTGAATTTCACTGTGATGCACGGTGAAAAGATCGCGATTACAGGCCCGAACGGCAGCGGGAAAACAACATTATTGAAGGTCATCCTCGGGCAGGAAAAAGCGCAGGGCGGCATATGGATTTCTCCGTCTGCAAACGTCGGATATTTAACCCAGGAAGTATTCGACCTTCCGCTTGATAAAACCCCCGAACAGCTTTTTTACAAAGAAACGTTCGAAGCAAGGGGAAATGTTCAATCCCTCATGAAGCATTTAGGATTTACCGCAGCGCAATGGACGGAACCCATCGGCAAGATGAGCATGGGAGAGCGGGTCAAATGCAAGCTGATGGCGTTTATTCTGGAGGAGAAAGATGTGCTGATTCTGGATGAGCCGACAAACCACCTTGATCTGCCGTCACGCGAGCAGCTTGAAGACACTTTGGCCCGATACGACGGAACGCTCATCATCGTATCGCATGATCGCTACTTTGTCGAAAAGACGACGGACATCCGGCTTGATATCTCAAACGGCAGCGTCCGAAAACAATGGAAAGAATCTCCCTCCGTCAGGGATGATGCTGAAGAACTGCGATTAAAGCTTGAAACCGAACGGCAGGAAGTCCTCGGAAAACTCAGCTTCATGACTCCGGCTGATAAACAATATCGTGAGCTTGATCAAAAATTCAAAGAGCTGACGGAAGAAATCAAGAAATTGAAATGAATGTAAAAACCCGTGATTGTCACGGGTTTTTTTGAAAAGTTCACATATCATGAAGAATAATTTCAAACTGATTTGTACAACCTACGTTCAGATTTATACGAGAAGGTTCAGAAAGAAAGGTTCAGGTGAACGCAGGATGGCCAAACGCATCGGAATTACGGGAAACATTATGGCTGATCAATCCGGCCCTTTCCCGGGTTATAATCGGGCATATGTCAATAATGATTATATTCAGTCTGTTTCTGAGGCCGGCGGTGTGCCGTTTATATTGCCGGTGATTCAAGAGACGGCGCTTTTAAAGGAACAGGTCTCTCATGTTGACGGCATCATTCTGTCCGGCGGCCAGGATATAGACCCGCTGTTTTACGGCGAAGAACCTTTACAGGCTTTAAGAAAGACCTTTCCTGATCGGGATGCCTACGAGAAGGAGCTGATTCTCACGGCGGTTGCTTTAGAAAAGCCGATTCTGGCCATCTGCCGGGGGATGCATATGTTAAACGTCACTTACGGGGGAACTTTATATCAAGACCTGACACACGCTTCATTTGCTGACATTAAGCACGATCAAGAAAAAGATCCGCCGTTAAAAACCCATCATGTTTCTTTTGAAAAAGGGACACGTCTCCATTCCTTGTTTGGCGATTCAGCGCGGGTGAATTCATTCCATCACCAGATCATAAAAGAGACGGCGCCTTCGTTTAAAGCCGCGGCTTATGCGAAAGACGGGGCCATTGAAGCGATTGAACGGACGGGTGAATTATTTGTCGTCGGCGTGCAATGGCATCCCGAAATGCTGACAAAAAAGCACGAAGACATGAAAAAGCTTTTTTCTCTGTTCATGAATGCGGTCAGCACATAAAAAAAGCAGATCATAACGATCTGCTTTTTCATTTTATTCTTCCGGTTTCTCCGGTGTTTTGCCTTGTGTCAGCTTATGGCCTTCGATATCCACGTTCGGAATGATTTTATCCAGCCACTTCGGCAAGTACCAGGCCGCATGTCCCATCAGCTTCATGACACTCGGAATGATGGTCATTCTTACAATGAACGCATCGAAAAGAACACCGAAGGTCATTGCTAATCCCATGGATTTGATCGTAGAGTCCCCCGCGAAGATAAATCCCGCAAAGACGAAAATCATGATCAGTCCCGCCGCTGTTACGACAGGTCCGCTATGTTTCAATCCGGCATGGATGGCTTGTACCGGATTTTTTGTTTTGACATATTCTTCTCTCATTCTGCTGACAAGGAATACTTGATAGTCCATCGCCAGCCCGAAAAGAATACCGATGGCTAAAATAGGCAGGAAGGCGAGAATCGGACCTTTTTCCGGAATGCTGAGCAAGCCGGTGAAATTCCCATCCTGCAGAACGAATACCGATAATCCGAGTGTAGCGGTCATCGTCAGCAAAAAGCCGACGACGGCGGCAAGCGGCACGAGAAGCGAGCGGAAAACAACGGTCAGCAATACAAACGCAAACCCGACAATGAGAATGGCGAATTCCGGAATCGCATCATTTAACCGGTCTGAAATATCAATATTCACCGCTGTTGACCCGGTAACGAGCAGGCGGATGCCGTTTTTGTCTGATCGTTTCCGTATATCCTGCACTAACTCTTTCGTTGCCTTATCATTCGGCCCGGTTTCAGGCACTGCCGTAATGATGGCATAATCCCCTTTTTGATTCGGCATGGCAGGTGTGACGCTCGCCACATTGTGCAAGTCCTTTATTTCTTTCACGGCTTCTTGAAATGCTTCACTTTTGTTCCCCTTGACCCCTTTTGCATCGGCAACAATTGTCAGCTTGCCGTTAAAGCCTTCGCCGAATCCTTTAGACAACAGATCATAGGCGCGGCGGTCCGGGCTGTCTTTCGCTTTCATTCCCGCATCAGGCAGCCCCAGCTCTAAATGCATGGCCGGCAGACTGATGACGGCTAAAAGAATAATGCTGAAAATGCTTAACAGAATAGGCTTCTTTGTAACGAAGCGCCCCCAGGCATTCGTGTCGGCGCTTTTCTTTTCTTTCTTCTTGTTTGATTTCGGAATCATCCGTTTTCCTGCGATTGATAACACCGCAGGCACCAGCGTTACTGATGCCAATACAGCCATCAGCACACTGAGCGCCGCAGTCAATCCCATCGCAGACATGAACGGAATGCCGACAACGGTCAATCCGCAAAGCGCGACGATCACGGTCAGTCCCGCAAAAACGACGGCGCTGCCAGCCGTTCCCGCAGCCTTAGCGATCGATTCATTTTTTTGTACACCTTCGCCCAAAAACTGACGATGCTTCGTAAAGATAAACAGCGCATAATCAATCCCGACGGCCAGGCCGATCATTCCGGATAATGAGAGACTGACCGAGGCTATTGTAAAGACCTGTGTTCCGATTAACGTCAGCGCGACGCTTACGCCTAACCCAATCAGGGCTGTGACAATCGGCAGCCCCGCTATAACTAATGAACCAAACGTAATGGCCAGAACGACGAAAGCCAGCACAACGCCGACAATTTCAGAGACACCGCCGACTTCAACACCGGCCCCCGGCACATCGCCGCTGAGCTCCATCTGCAGGCCCTTGTCTCCGGCGGCGGACAGACTGTGTTTAATATGTGAAACAGACGCCTCCGTAATGTCATCCGCCGCTTTTTTGTACGTAATATCGGCATATGCCACTGATCCGTCTTTAGAAATGGTTCCTGTCTCAAAAGGACTTGCAATCGAAGCGACTGAATGATCTGTTTTGATCTTCTTTAATGTCTCTTCAATCGCTTGTTTTTCCGGTTTTGACGTCAATTTCTTCCCGTCTTCAGCTCCGAAAATAACCCGTATGCTTCCTTTATCGGGCCCCTTTGAAAATTCTTTTTGAATGATATCCATCGCCTTTTCAGAAGGTGTGTCGGGAATTGACATATCCTCAGAAAAAGCAGGTTTTAACGAGATGGCGATCACAATCGAAGCGATCAGTATCACGAGCCACGCACTGATCATTTTGAATCGGTTGCGGGCAGACCATCCCCCTAATTTATATAAAAAACCAGACATCGAATACTCCTCTCCAATCATTACTTTCTGCCTAATTGTAGTTCACATTCACATAAAAAAAACGTACATAGGGGCATGTACGTTTGGGCAGTTTTTCATTATATATTCAGTTTCAGAATGCCTTTTTGCATGGCAATGGTGACGGCTTCCGTCCGCGAATCAGCGCCTAATTTGTTATAAATCGATGTTAATCTCGCTTTTACCGTCCGCTCTGAGATTCCTAAATCGAAGGCGATCGCTTTGCTTTTATGTCCTTTCGCCACGGCTTGCAGAACTATGATTTCCTTGTCCGTCAGCTGTGTTTCATTGGCATTTGCCCGTTCCATTTTCATTTCCCGGAAACGGCGCAAGATGTCCGGCTGCAGAAGCACTTCTCCCCTCACCGCCGCATCCATCGTATGAAATAAGGTTTCTGAGCTTGTGTCCTTCAGCAGATAACCGTTCGCGCCTGATTCGATGCCTTCTATCATCAGATGATCTTCATTATAGGTCGTCAAAATAATGATCGGCACATCAGAATGCTCTTTTATCTGTTTAATGGCTTCCAGCCCGCTCATTTCCGGCATGTACAGGTCCATGAGAATGACATCGGGCTTTAGTTCCTCTGCAAGGCGGACGGCGGTTTTCCCGTTTTCAGCCTCTCCCGTTATGGTGTAATGGTCATTTGTTTCTATCAAAAGCTTCAGACCTTCTCTGACGACAAGATGGTCATCTGCTATTAACACTTTATACATGTTCCGCTTCTCCTTGAATTGGTATGATGATCTCAATTTGAGTTCCCGCTGATCTGGCGCTTGTTATACGGAAAGTGCCGTTCATCATATTGACGCGTTCTTGTATCCCAAGCAGCCCGTAATGTCCGCTTTTTCTCATTTCTGTTCCGGCATCAAAGCCTTTCCCGTCATCTTTGACGGTTATGCGGATCTGTCCCTCTTCTTCCTGAACGGACACCCAGACATTCTTGGCTTCTGCATGCTTGGCGGCGTTTGTCAGGCCTTCGCCGATCATGTAATGGCAATTCTCCGCCGTATGAACGTCAAGCACATGATGCACGCTGTAATCTAAAAAACAAGACAGCCCGGAGGCTTCTGTAAAATGGTTGATTTGTTCAGTGATGCTTTCTTTTAAGAACCCGATCTCTTCTGATTTGCTGCGAAGGTTGTCAATGGCCGAGCGCGCATCAGCCAATGTGCCCTTCACTCTGTCCATTGACTGGCTGATGATGTCTTTCGCTCTGTCAGTGTTACCCTTTGAAAGATGAACATGCACCGCTTCAAGCTGCATATGCAAGCTGACCAGCCCTTGCGCAAGCGTATCGTGCAAGTCTCTCGCCATCCGCTGCCTTTCGTTTTGAAGCGTCAGCTGTTTCACTTGCCGGTGAGCGAGCTCTAATTTTTCAAGCGTCATCTGTGTTTTATTTTTCATCAACTTGCGCGAAAAATGTTGCCGCATACGTGATAATCACGATCATGATGGGAGCGGCGATAACGATGAAACGAAGCAGATGATGCGGATGCTCCTGGTGCAGGGCTGCTATGGACATTAAAATGAAAAGATAGAGTATGAGCAGCGTTTTGCCCTTATCCGCCATTCCGATAATCTGCCCGATTAAAAAGGCATAGAGACCGATGACCGCCGCGATATAGCCGCCGGTCATCAAGTTAGCCGATGTATATATGATTAATCCCTGTATGATGAAATAAAGAAACGTTTTTTCTTGACCCAGCGATAGGAATGCCAGTGCAGCACGGCAAAAATGACGATCAATATCGTGAATAACAGCAGCAATAAAACCGTCCAGCTTTCATAAATGTACTGCAAAGAGACTGATGCGGCATATACCATAAAAATAAACGCCAGACCGGGCACCCGAAGCGCAAGCATATGCAATGAGCGTCTGTCACGGGAGACATAGTCTTCTTGATGTTTTGTACCAAACAATCTCTGTCCACTTCCTTTTAGCCGACCGGCCTCACGAGATTTTATTCTATTTTGTCATCATACCATAAGTGCCTTCTTCTCACCTTCCCCTTCTGTCCTGCATGGCGAGTGAAAGAAAAAACAGCCTGCGGGATTGTTCGCAGGCTGCTTTCGCGAGATTGGTTATATATGGGCTTGCGTTCGGCTCATTGATCGGCCTGTTAAGCGTCAGCCGGATGATCTCGCGGAAGGGAACCAGGTTCGTTGCCCCGGTCAGCGTTCTGTTTGTTATCACTGGGATATTTGTCATCAGCGCAGGTTGTTTTTCCGCTTTCAAAAGCATCGTGTTTGCCGGACTTATCATCTTCGGGATTAGGCTTCCTCTTTTATTGATTTCTTCTCTCTTTTTTCTTATAAACAAAATTTGTAAGACTAAAGTCCTTTTCTAAGGGGAAATTAACTACGTATTTCTAGAAAGGGAGGTTTAAAAGACTTATGGAAAAGCGAGAATTAGCGGCTCACGAGTCGCTTGACTTACATGAAATGATTAACTTCAAGACGCTTTGTGTAGCGAAATCCAAGCTCATGCAAGGACTTGTGTTTAATCAGGACCTGAAAACGTTAATGGAGAAAGATGTTCAGCAAGCCTCTCAAGACCTGGCTGATTTACAGGCGGTTTATGAACGTGCATCTTTTCAGGCTCCTGTTCCTCAAAACCGGCCGACTTCGATCATCAATTGAAAGGAAGGTAAGCATCATTGAATCATGACTATTTAGATCCAATCAATTCATTACACGTCCCTGAACTCGCAGATATGACATTCGCAATGGATTTTCTTTTACGGGCAAAAGAAGGCGTCAGAAATACCGCCGTCGCTTTAACAGAAACCGCTTCACCTGATGTAAGAGCTTTGCTGCGCAAACAGCTCATGCAGGGAATCGCGATGCATCAGGAAATTACAGACTTGATGGTCAGCAAAAAGTGGTTTCATCCGCATGATCTGAGCGAACAGTATAAATTGGATCAGCTCTCTGCGAAAAATACCCTCATGGTCGGAAATATGAATCTGTTTCCCGTTGAAACGAACAGAAAAGGGATGTTTGACCGCACACCTGATGAACACTAACACTGGAGGTATTACAGCATGAAGGCCGTAACGTATCAAGGAGTGAAAAACGTCGTAGTCAAAGACGTGCCTGATCCGAAGATTGAAAAACACGATGACATGATTATAAAAGTCACAAGTACGGCAATTTGCGGATCAGATTTACATTTAATCCACGGACTCATTCCGAACTTGCAGGAAGACTATATTATCGGGCATGAACCGATGGGCATTGTGGAAGAAACCGGTCCCGGCGTGACGAAAGTCAAAAAAGGCGACCGCGTCATTATTCCTTTTAATATCGCCTGCGGAGAATGCACTTATTGTAAAAATCACCTGGAAAGCCAATGTGATCAATCAAATGAAAACGGCGATATGGGCGCTTATTTCGGCTATTCAGGGAGTACCGGCGGCTATCCGGGCGGCCAGGCCGAATATTTACGCGTCCCTTTTGCGAACTTCACCCATTTTAAAGTCCCCGAAACATGCGAAGAACCGGATGAGAAATTGAGTGTTATTGCCGATGCGATGACAACCGGTTTTTGGAGCGTTGACAATGCCGGCGTAAAAGCAGGCGATACGGTCATCGTTCTCGGCTGCGGGCCCGTGGGCCTTTTCGCTCAAAAATTCTGCTGGTTAAAGGGAGCGAAACGCGTAATAGCCGTAGACTATGTCAACTACCGTCTCCAGCATGCGAAACGGACGAATAAAGTGGAAATCGTGAACTTCGAAGACCACGAAAATACGGGCAGCTACCTGAAGGAAATCACCAAAGGCGGCGCTGATGTGGTTATTGACGCCGTCGGCATGGACGGAAAAATGACGGATCTGGAGTTCCTCGCCAGCGGATTAAAACTTCAAGGCGGGGCGATGAGCGCATTGGTCATCGCGTCCCAAGCGGTGCGAAAAGGCGGAACGATCCAGATTACGGGTGTGTACGGCGGCAGATACAACGGGTTTCCCCTTGGCGATATCATGCAGCGGAACGTCAATATCCGATCAGGACAAGCTCCGGTTATCCATTATATGCCGTATATGTTTGAACTGGTGTCAACCGGCAAAATTGATCCTGGCGATGTTGTAAGCCATGTCATTCCGCTCAGTGAAGCGAAGCACGGCTATGAGATGTTTGACACGAAAACAGATGATTGTATTAAAGTTGTACTCAAACCTTAGAGAACGGAGGCTACAGAAATGGCCAGCGCCTTACATGAATTACTCGAAATTCAGGAGATGGCTTCTTTTAAGTCACTTTGTCTGACGAAATCCAAAACCATGAAAGCGCTCGTATCCGATCCGCAGCTGAAAGAAATCATGCAGCAGGATGCGGATACATCAACAAGGCAATTGCAGGAATTTGCCTCGATTTTATCTGATGCAAAGCATGAATAGGAGATGAATGACGAATGAATCCAATTATGGAATACTTGACGGGGATGGATGCACTGACAGACCAAATTGTCGCTATGGATTTATTGAATTCGGCAAAAAGCGGAGTCAGAAACTATGCGATGGCGGCGACGGAAGCCGGAACGCCTGAAGTGAAAGCGATCCTCACCCGTCACTTAGAAGAAGCCATCGACATGCACGAGCAAATCTCACGCTATATGATGGAAAAAGGCTGGTATCATCCGTGGAACACAGATGAACAAGTCCGGTTTAATTTACAAAATATTGATACGGCGCTCCGCCTGCCCGTCCTATAAATGTTTTGCTGCTGAGACAGCACCTCTGGCTCAAGCTTCAGGATTTCCAGGCAACGAAACAGCTCTGCAGCTTCTCCAGCCTTTCTTCGGGCGGTGAAATGCGTGCGTGGCAGCTGCCGGGCGGTTCGCAAATAGAGCAGAGAAGGCAGAACAATTTGTTCTGCCTTTTCATTATCTGCCCCATTCGAGCGATTATTCACGTAGCTTGAACTCCCTTAAACGCACTCATCACAAGATCATGCACATAGGAATCATTCACCTCATCACCTGTGATCAACAGGCGATAGAAAATCGGTCCGTAAATGAGATCGATGCTTACTTCAATATCAAGATTCTCTCTTAATTCACCTTTCTGAATTCCCTTTTCCAGAAGGCCTTTCGCTTGGAGGCGGCGGGGCTGGAAAAATCGCGTGCGATATTCTTCCGCCAATTTTGCATCCAGCTGTCCCGCACCGATTAATTCCTTAATAACGGTTCCTTCCCGGCTTGTCAAAAACTTTGCTAAATTCGCGGCGTGGATCAATATATCTTGCACTGTTGATCCTGTATCGGGCACAGGCAGTCTGTCCGTAGCGGTCGAAAGAAAGCTGTCCATGATAACGGCAGCCTTGTTTGACCACCATTTATAAATCGTTGCCTTACTCACTTTGGCACGCTCTGCAATTTTATCGACTGTCACCGCGTCAAAGCCATTTTCCAACAATAGGTCATAGGCAGCAGAAAGAATCGCCTTATGTGTTCCTTCATCACGCGGCCGTCCTCGTTTACTCTGCACATGAATCATTCCTTCCCGAATTATAAACGATACGTTCAGTATACTTAACATGATAAAAAATAAAACAGAAGCCTATTTACAAAACTGAACGTTCAGTATATTATTTACTTATAAAAACTAAACGTACAGTTTAGTAAATACTCAACACTCCGCAAAACCTTAGCACTAAAAATCTATGGAGAGGAGATGAATCAGCAAAATATTTATCAAACCTCATAAAATCATTAAAAAGGAGTTCATTCACATGGCTACGTTAAACAAACAAAAAGCAGATCAGAGAATCTCAACCAGTTTAACCCTTCTTCTCGCAACGGCATGCGGTATCATTGTCGCTAATCTTTATTATGCACAGCCCTTGGCAGGATTCATTAGTGCGGCAATCGGGCTTTCTCCAAGCAGTGCCGGATTGATTGTCACGCTGACTCAAATCGGATACGTTGCCGGCCTACTGTTTCTCGTCCCTTTGGGAGATATTATCGAAAACAGAAAACTTGTCGTGGTATCGCTCCTACTAAGCGCAGCCGCTCTAACTCTGACAGCATGTGTGAAGCATGGAACACTGTTTTTAGCCGCTGCGTTTTTCATCGGACTGGGATCCATCGCAGCCCAAGTGCTAGTTCCGTTCGCATCATACCTTGCACCAGATGCCGCACGAGGCCGGGTTGTCGGCAATGTGATGAGCGGCCTGCTTCTCGGTATTATGCTTTCCCGTCCGATATCCAGTCTGGTCGCTGATATATGGGGGTGGAATGCCATATTTGCTTTATCCGCCGCGTTAAGTGTTGTCCTGGCAATCGTCTTATCAAAAGTGCTTCCTGCCAGAAAACCAACAGCAAACACAAGCTACACCGTCTTACTCGGTTCAATGTGGAAGCTGCTGCGCACGACTCCGGTCTTACGCCGCCGTGCCATTTATCATGCGTTTGTATTTGGAGCTTTCAGCTTATTCTGGACGACTGTACCTTTATTATTGTCCGGTCCTGCTTTTCATTTTTCTCAAAAGGCAATCGCGCTGTATGCATTAGCGGGCATTGCGGGTGCAGCGGCTGCACCGATAGGCGGCCGTCTGGCTGATCGCGGCTTGACCCGGCTTGCCACCGGAATCGCTCTCGGTGTTGTCATCGTTTCTTTATTACTCCCGCTAATGATTCAGAGCAGCTCCCCCGTCGGAATAGCAGTTCTGGTGGCCGCAGCTATCCTGTTGGATATGGGGGTATCTGCCAATCTCGTACTCAGTCAGCGTGCCATTTTTTCGTTGGCACCTGAATTTCGCAGCCGATTAAACGGATTATTTATGGCAATCTTCTTTCTGGGCGGCGCTGCAGGCTCATCAATCGGAGGATGGGCATACGCCTCAGGCGGGTGGAGTATCACATTATGGATTGGAATCGCTTTTCCTGTCATAGCATTGCTTTATTTCACCACGGAGAAATAAGCCTTTCCCAAAAATAAGCCGTCAGGACCAAGCTGACAGCTTTTTTTGGTGTATTCTTCTTTACATCCATCCGAACAAAACATCCGGATTCATGAAAAGATGATATTGATTCTTTACGCCCCGCTCATATAGCCGGACTTCCAATTCTTTCAGCAGCGGTAAAACCATGTCATAATATGTTAAGAAATAATTGCGCCATAGGCAGGTGAACACATGAAGAAGTATTTATATAAACACCTTTTGTTAGCTCTCGTTTCGTCCGTTTGCTTTTTATTGGTCTTTTATGTGGGTTTAAAAATGACACAGGAAGACACACCTCCGTTGTCTTCTTACCCGTTTTACCTTTTTATTTATCTTTACATAGCAGCCATATATTTGACGGTCGGCCTTGTTTTAGCTTGTATGACTGATATCTTGAAAAACCGCTGGACATTGAATAAAACGTCTTCCATTCTATTGAAACTTATCGTTTACTTACTCATACCGTATGCTATTTTTCATTCTTTCTTCATTTTAATGGCGCCGTTGATTTATGTGCTGTTCGAGTCGTTATTCATCCTGAGAAAAGCTTCATAATCAGAAAAAAACATACCGCATGCTGCCGGTATGTTTTTAACATGCTTGTCAGTTGTCCGCGGTGATCCGTTTGATGTTTTCTTCCATCAAGCCGGAAATGAGCTGTTCGTTTGTATGAGGAATCTGTTTGAGCTGTTGTACGACCAGCCCTTGTCTTGCAGCTGAATGATTTTGACTCAGCTTTGCTTGCCCCTCTATTTTGCTGATTTTGATTTTAAAACCTTTTACCCCTTTGTTCATGCCTGCCAGCAATTTCGCATCGACATCCTCTAATTTGTACGGGCTGTCGGGGCTTTCATATTTCAATACGAGATCACTCATCGATTGCACGGTTTCTTCCTCATCCAAAAGCTCCGCCTCTCCGTAAACATGAACCGCCACATAATTCCATGTGGGAACAGCCTGATTCGTCTCATACCATTTAGGCGAGATATAACAATGAGGCCCTTGAAAAACGGCTAACACGTTTTGGCCATCAATCTCTTTCCATTGGGGGTTCGGCAATGCAAAATGACCGTATAAGCATTCGTTATCCTTACTCATCATCAATGGCAGATGGGTTGCATACGGCATGCCCCCCGCCGTTGAAAACAATGCTGCGAAACCATACTCTTTGATTACATCGCACGCTTCAGCTTCACTCAGCTGAAATGGAGCCGGAATATACATACAAAACTCTCCTCTCTGAACATGGATTGATAAAGCGCTTTCCGCTATAATAAAATATCAACTGACATTTAAAAAGATACAGTTTCAAATAAATACACATGTCAGAGGAGAACATCTGATGAAAAATTTGATTTTCGCTTTCAGAAGCGGCACCCCGAAATACAAACAAATTTACGAGCAATTTAAAACATTGATTGAGCAGGGAAATATTCAGGCAGATGAGCGGCTGCCTTCGATTCGGGAGCTGGCGGATTCCCTGCGGGTAAGCCGCAATACAACGCTGATGGCTTATGATCTTCTTTTAGCGGAGGGATACATTCGCGGGGAAACACGCAAAGGTTATTTTGCAAATGAAGTAGAGCCTTCTTTATTTCAAAAAGAAAACGATGTTGTTTACGCTGAGGAAACCGAATCAACTCAGCCGATCCTGATTGATTTTCGCGCCGGAGCCGTCGATCAAAAGCATTTTCCTCTGAAAACATGGAGAAAATTATACAATCAAGTTTTGACATCAGAGAAAAGCTTTCTGTACGGTGAACCGTTCGGCGAGAGAAACCTGCGTGAACAAATTGCCGCTTATCTCTTGGAATCACGCGGGGTGAAAACAGATGCGGATTCCATTATCATCGGCAGCAGCACCCAGCAGATGCTGATATATCTCAGCCGGATTCTGAAAGAGGATTTTTCCGGAATTATCGTTGAAGACCCTGGGTTTGACGGGGCCAGAGCGGCATTTCAATTTCACGGGCTATCTATGGAAACGATGCCTGTCTATGAAAACGGAGCTGATTTTTCTCAATTGCATGCAATGAAAGAAAAATTAATCTATGTGACCCCATCCCATCACAGCCCTTACGGCGTAAGCATGTCCATTCAGCAGCGCCAAACACTGATCAATTGGGTGAATCATAGAGAGGGTTATATTCTTGAAGATGATTATGACAGTGAATTCCGTTATACACAGCAGCCGTTTCCCGCTCTTGCTTCCATTCAATCAGACCGGGTGATTTATTTAGGGAATTTCTCAAAATCCTTTCTACCGGGCATCCGCATAAGCTATATGGTTTTGCCGCAGCGCCTTTTGCACCGGTATAAAAAACGGTTTATTCATTTCGAAAGCACCGCTTCTTCGCTTAATCAGCTGACCATGGCTGAATTGATAAAGGCCGGTGAATGGACCCGCCATATTAAGCGCATGCGCACTGTCTACAAGCGTAAGATGCAGCACTTGACTTCACATATCACGCAGCAGTTCGGCGATCAGGTGACGATCATCGGCGAGCAGTCGGGATTGTATATATTGGTGAGAGTTCACCTGAACTATACAGAAGAAACATTAATCGAACGCGCTTTTCAGTACGGAGTGAAGGTATATCCTACCGCCGTTTATTTCGTTGCCGGAAAGCCTGAACCGCCGATCATAAAGTTAGGTTTCGCCCATCTCGATACGGATCAGATCGCACAGGGCGTACAGCTTTTGAGAAATGCTTGGCCGTCATGAAAGAAAAAAGGCGCCGAACGGCGCCTTTTTTTATCTTTTATTTCGTATTTCTTGTGAATTTCGGCAGTCCAAACATAATGGCGGCGATGCCGCAGATTCCGATTAAAACGGGATAGAAAGAGTATGGCAGGATGCTGACGGGTGAAATATTCCCGAATTTCCCGGCTGATAACAGCTGCGCGCCATAAGGAATCAATCCTTGTATCATACACGAAAAGATATCCAGAATACTTGCCGATTTTCTGTTGTCGATGCTGAATTTATCAGCGATATTCTTTGCAATCGGCCCGGCTGCGATAATGGAGATCGTATTATTGGCCGCAGCCAGATTCGTCACGCTGACCAGTCCGGCAATGCCGGCTTCGGCGCCTTTTTTGGAACGGATTCGTTTCGTGATGAACTCCAGTAAAAAGTCGATCCCGCCGTTTTGTTTCATCACGCCGACCATCCCGCCGATCAGCATGGACAGGATGATCAGATCGCTCATTCCGGCGATTCCATCCGTAATCGCCTTAAAATAAGAGTCAAACGTCAGGCTGCCGCCCGCCAATCCGATGATCCCCGTCAAAACCAATCCGCCGAATATGACAGCCATCACATTAAAACCGATTAACGCAAAAACCAACACGGCGACATAAGGAAGCACCTTAATCCAGCTGTAAGATGCAGCGCCCGCATGGCCCGCGTGGCCTGCCGGAATAAAAAATAAGATAATAACCGTTAGTATAGCAGCGGGCAAAACAATCAGGAAGTTCGTTTTGAATTTATCCATCATTTGTGTTTTTTGCGTCCGGACTGACGCAATGGTCGTATCGGAAATAAAAGAAAGATTATCTCCGAACATAGCTCCGCCGACCACAGCTGCCATCGTAATCGCGCCGGAGATGCCAAGCTCTCCGCTCAGACCCGCGCTGATCGGCGCAACCGCCGCAATCGTGCCCATTGATGTTCCCATCGATATAGAAATAAAACAAGCAATGATAAACAGCCCCGGCAGCAAAAACTGCTGCGGAATAATGCTCAAAGCAAGATTGACAGTTGAATGCACCGCTCCCATCGCCTCAGCCGCTGAAGCAAAGGCACCTGCCAATATAAAAATCATAACCATAATGATAATATCAGGATGTCCCGCACCGGAAGCGAACCATTCTATTTTTTGATTGAGCGATTTCTTCCGGTTAAATAACAGCGCAAAAGCTGACGCAATGATCGCGGCAATCAAGATCGGCAATTTATAAAAATCTCCGGTCACCAGACCAGAGCCGACAAAAAGCCCTACGAATAAGACTAAAGGCAATAACGCCCAAGGATTCTTATGATTGTTCATCTGGGTAAACCACCTCTTTTCAGCATTAAAGTCGCTAATCACAGTCTAAGCAACATTTCACACTTTAAAAGTCTGCAGTAAAAAAGTCAAGCTGAAAAAAGGATAAGTAATGATTGATAAGATAGAAAAAGCTGTTTTGTTTCCTCTCTTTAGAAAATAAAAAACCAAGGCTCGTTTCCCTTGGTACATTTCATGCGGCCCGGCGCCCGGGACACCTTCTCTTCATTCAGAAATACATTCAGCTTTCAATCTGTTTTTAAGTTTCGCTTCATTTTCCAGGATATCTTCGTAATCCTCAATCTTCCTGTTTAATCGTTTTATGGTTTCATCAATTTCCCTCTGTTTCTCCGTCAGCCTTTTCCTTTCATTTATAAGGATGTTTTTTCGGGGTTCGATCGTATGATCGGCTCCTTCAATAAATAAAGCGGTATATTCAATCAGCGCCTCAATCGACAGTCCGGCACTTCTCATGCATTTTATAAATTGAATCCAATTCACATCATCTTCGTCATAATCGCGGATGCCGCTTTCATCGCGTTTTACCGGAGGAATCAGTCCTATACTTTCATAATACCTAAGCGTCGCGGCTGATAACTCAACCTGCTTTGCAGTCTGCGCAATCTTCATATTCTTACCACCCATCCTTCATACCTTTCATAAGCGTGCCATTATAGAATATCATTTCATAGAAAAATAAACCAAACCCCTTGACTTAAAGTCCGCTTTAACATTTAAAGTAAAACCGAACAGAGGATTCATCACTTTATCTTGGAAAGGAAGATAACCATGTGCAATAATCATCCGACTCGTGTATTAAGCGCTCCGCATGCAAAAGCTAAATTTGAGCGGACGACGATTGAGAGAAGAGCATTACGGCCGCACGATATCCTGATTGATATTAAGTACAGCGGGATTTGTCACTCAGACATCCACAGCGCATTCGATGAATGGGGCGGCGGAATCTTTCCGATGGTTCCCGGCCATGAAATTGCCGGAGTTGTGGAAGCCGTAGGTGAAGAAGTCACCACATTTGCCGCCGGCGACCGTGTGGGTGTCGGCTGTTTTGTAGACTCCTGCGGGGAATGTGAATACTGCCTGAACGGAGACGAACAATATTGCACAAAAGGCGTTGTTCAGACCTATAATAACCTGGACTACGACGGAAATCCTACGTACGGAGGCTACAGCCAGAAAATAGTTGTCACTGACAGATTCGTTGTCCGTATTCCCGATCAGCTGGATTTGGATGCTGCCAGTCCGCTATTGTGCGCGGGCATTACCACCTATTCTCCGCTGAAACACTGGAATGCCGGTCCCGGCAAAAAAGTGGCGATTGTCGGAATGGGCGGGCTCGGACATTTAGCCGTTCAATTCGCGCACGCTTTAGGCGCAGAGGTCACCGTCCTCAGCCGCTCAATGAACAAAAAAGACGAAGCGCTTGAATTTGGAGCTGATCATTACTTTGCGACAAGCGATCCGAATACATTCACTGAGCTGGCCGGACGATTTGATCTTATTTTAAATACAGTATCCGCGAACCTTGACGTAGATGCCTACTTATCCCTGCTTCGCATTGACGGTACATTGGTAAATGTGGGAGCGCCCGCTAAGCCGGACTCATACAGTGTGTTCTCCTTAATCACGGGCCGCCGCAGCATTGCGGGTTCACTCGTCGGCGGTATTCCGCAGACTCAGGAGATGCTTGATTTCGCCGCCGAGCACGGCATTGCTCCTAAAATTGAAGTGATACCGGCCGATCAAGTTGACGAAGCGTACGATCGGGTTCTCCAAAGCGATGTCCGCTACCGTTTCGTCATTGATATTGCAACTTTATAATTCTCATAAAAAACATACCAATATCTATTGGTATGTTTTTTTCAGCGCAGATTATTTTTATTTCAGCAGCCATCCGGGCACCGCTTTTATATAAACCAATTCACCTATCAATTCAACAATCGTCTGAGTGACGATAACAGCGGCGGCTAATGAGGCCCAAGCATCCGGCAAGGCCAGTGCTAACGGAAGGACTGCGAGAGAATTTCTTGTGCCCGTGCTGAAGATCAATGCTCTTCCTTCACCTGTATCCAGACGGAACGCATATGCGATAAAACGGGAGACAAACGGCATAATGAGCAGGAATAACAGATAGATCGGAATCACACGTATAATGATGTCAGCATCACTGATGACTTTGCCGATTTGTGTGGCGACGACCGCCAATAAGACCAGAGCCATAAAAGGAACAGGCAGCCACGCCGTCCATTCCAACACCTTTTCTCCCGCCGGCTTCTTATCAGCCCATAGTTGAGTCATCATCGCCGCCAGCAGCGGCACCGCTATTAACAATAAGAATGCTTCCAGAAACGGTCCCGCATGAACAGTCCCTATTACTTCTTTCCCGATAAACAGCCACAGGTATAACGGAAGCAATACCATCTGAACGGCGAACAAAACCGGCGTGGAAGCCAGTATTAATCTCTCATTTCCTTTGCCGAGCTGAGTAAAGACGATGACGTAATCAATACAAGGTGTAAGCAATACCAAACAAACCCCTGATAATATAGGAGGAGATTGAGGAAAAATAGCGGTTAACACCCATACAACGACAGGTACAGCTAAGAAATTACCGATCAGTAAAGCCGCCATAAACTTGAGGTTTGACATGGCTTCCCTCAGCTTCAAGAATGGAATTTGGGCAAACATGGCATACATGAGAACAGCGATAAGCGGTGATATCGTCCATCCCCAGCGAAGTCCTGAATCTTTCCCGGCGATCCCCGCTATTCCGCCGATCACAAGAGTCGCACCATATATCCAAATTTGCTGTTTTTCTAATGTCTCTCTGGTTATTTTCATTGGCTGACACCTCTTCTCCGCCCATTATACCTTCTTTTCTGCCGCTCTTGCATTAAGGTCCTGCCGGAATAAAAAAACACCAAGGGTCTGTGACACCTGGTGTTTTTGGAACGCGGCCGAGAGTTACGGGTTGAGAACCGTTAATTCTTTTAAATAACCCCCAAAAAGTATTTTTGGCGTACTGTTCCTTATCGAATAAAAGCATTCTCTTTCATTTCCAAAGCATCATCCAGCCATCTCGGGTGCATCGGCAAGAGATGTTCAGGTAATTCATGGATATCAAAATATCTGATTTCCATGGCTTCCTCTGTGGACTTTTTCAAAGTGCCGCCGATGACGTCACATTGAAAACAATTGGTAATAAAATGGCTGACTCTGCCGTCAGGGTATATAAAGGTTTGTGAACTCGGATCAGAATAAACGCCTATCATTTTAGAGACTTTCACCACTAATCCAGTTTCCTCTTCTATTTCTCTTATAATTGCTTGTTCTACTGTTTCACCAGGTTCCACATGGCCTGAAGGAATGCCCCATAAACCATTATCAGCACGCTTCATTAATAAAACGGAACTTGATTCTTTAATTATAATTCCAGCGACTCCGGCTTTCACTTGTTCTGTCCATTGGAAATCCGGTTTTTTCCGTACTTCTGCCTTTATTTCATTATCGAACAAGTCCTTCAGATCGCGGATCACAACATCCGGATTTCTAAAATCATGTTTTGCAGGAAATAAAGTATGTTGATCAGAAACTAATACGGAAGTTATGCCTATTTGGTTTGCTCCGACAATATCTGTTTCAGGCGTATCCCCGATCATAACGCATCTCTCTTTATCCTCAAAAGACTCGAGTACTTTTTCAAATATTGAAGACGCCGGTTTTCCAATTATCATCGGCTCTTTAGCAGCTGCTGTTTTAACAGCCGCGACTATAGCGCCTGTCGCGGGAGCTGGTCCGTTAGCGGCAGGAAATGTTTTATCCCCGTTTGCAGCGATAAATGAAGCTCCGCAGCGGATGAGGTTTACTGCCTTATGCACATCCTGAAATGTAATATTTTGATCCCATCCAATGACAACAGCCTCCGCCTGATCTTCCGTAAGATCAATACCGGCCTTTTGAATTTCACTTTTAAGTTGGTCATTTCCCAATATATATGCCTTCTTTATTCCTTCACTGACAAGGTAATCAGCTGTTGCCCACCCCGCAGTAACGACTTCATCAATACTTGCTGAAATCCCCAGTTTATGAAGGCGTTTCACAATCGTTTCTCTTGTAACACAAGGATCATTCGTTAAAAAGCGAATGGCTTTCTTTTCTTCACGGAGTCGTTTTAAAGAGGCCACAGCTCCTGGTAAAGCTTTATCTCCTATATATATCACTCCGTCTAAATCAAATAAAAATACATCATAATTCTTGGAGATCATCGTAACACTCCTTAAGCGGTTGTCTCTTGGTTAATAGTTGAGCGATACGCAAAATGATTTGTAGGGCCTTGTCCTTTCCCGATTCCTAAGGGATGTTTAATGGCTGCTGAAATGAATTCCTTTCCAGTTGCCACTGATTCCGGTATGCTGTGCTGCTTTGCCAGCTCTGCAGTTATCACAGCAGAAAACGTACAGCCTGTTCCATGAGTATGCTTTGTATCAAAGCGGGGAGAAACAAATTCCTCGAAGTCCTCGTCAAAGTACAAAATATCACGGGCTTCTCCGTTCAGGTGCCCCCCTTTTACGACAGCACTTTTCGCCCCGTATACCTCCACTATTTCTTTCGCCGCATCACGCATCTGCTGTACAGTCTCGATTGATTTGCCGATGATTACTTCCGCTTCCGGAATGTTCGGTGTAATAACAGTTGTTTGGGGTATTAATAATTTCTTCAAATGATCAATGGCGTCCTTATGGAGCAGATGATGTCCGCTTTTAGCAATCATAACCGGATCCATCACATACGATTGAATATTTGCGTCTTTTAACTTTTCTGCCAGCAATTCAATAATTCCTATACTTGCAAGCATACCGGTTTTGACAGCATCCGGTTTTATATCATCCATGACACAGTCTATTTGCTGAGATATATTCTGTAGAGACATCTCCTCAAAACTTTTCACACCAAGTGTGTTTTGTGCAACAACTGATGTAATAACAGCCATTCCATATACCTTTTGTTCCTGAAATGTTTTTAAATCCGCATGAATTCCCGCCCCTCCGGAAGGATCAGTCCCAGCAATCGAAAGCGCTTTATAAATATCCTTCAACTTACACTCCTCCTTCAGGCAGGTTTCACTGCTTTAAAAATGACAAAAGGCGGATATTCCTTTTCACATTTCCAATTATTAAATTGAAACTCTTTCTCTATGGCTTTTACATGCTCTTGGTCAATATCGTTTAACGTTGGTTCTGATAAAGTTACATTTTCAAAACCTGCATGAGTTAATAGTTTATAATACATTGACTTCGGCCAATGAAAATCATTTAAAATTAAATCTGCTTGTCCCGGAACATGGAGCCATTCATTTCTTTCTTCTCCGTAAGAATATTCTTTCCCCGGTATTCCATTGCGGAAGGTTGAAAATTCGATTCCGGTTGAATCAGGATTCGTATCGAGTATGACAAATGAAGCTCCTGGTTTTAACACACGAAAAATTTCATTTATGATACCTTTGATACGCTGGTCACTATCCGTATTAATAAAAACATAACAGGCCATTGCAGCATCAACCGAGTGATCTGGTAAGAAGGAAAGATTATCGTGTTCAATTAAATGATAGTTCACATGAGGATGTTGTCTTTTTGCCTTTGCTATATCTAACATCTTCCTTGATTCATCGACTGCGATCACATTGCAGCCTATTCTGTCAGCCAGCCTGTAAGCTACCTTTCCCGGACCGCATCCGAAATCCAGCACCTTTTTAATCTCCGCTTTATCAAAAGTACGAAAAACAAACTCAAAACCTAACGTTTGTTCTAAAACGTCATTATAAGCATCGAATTTACCAGCAACACTGTCTTCTTTCCATGAAGTTTTCATTGAATTTCCTCCTTTTGCTCAATTGAGAAATAATGAAACCACTTATTCCTGACGAAAAATTGATATATAGGAAGTAAACTTTGAAATAGAGAATGATCCATATCCCGTTTATATGCAATATGCTGGTATATACTGAAAAGGAAAAGAATCTGTTTCCAGTAATCAGGTAAATCGAGCATTTCAATATCGTTTTTAGTCATAGAAATTTGATCTTTCCTAAGTAATTCTTCATACTTTAAGACTGTTTCAATGGACGGCCAGTTATTTCCCTCAGGCATTTTCGGAAATTCAAATTCCGGAATATCATGGTGATTTTCAGCTTCCTCAAGCACCGTTTTCGCCCATTCATGATCTGAATCATAAATATGGATTGATCCCGCATTATGAAAATATTCTCCGACTTCTAAACGCAGTTCTCTGGCCATTAATTCCTGCATGAAGGTAAATGAGAAAAGATCACTGATCATCCCGCGAAAAGCATCATTTGCACGCATGACAGAAGACATGTATAATTCGCCTTCCCTCACAAAAAACTGCAAACCGATTGTGCAGGAAACATCTATATTTTCTGAAACGAAGAGTTCCGAAGCATCGAATATTTGAATAAATGCCCTTTTTGAATCAATATCTTCTTGTGTCAAAAGATTTTTTATTCTATTCCATTGATTTAGTTTTGCATTTCCGAATTCAAATATTTTAGGCCCGTACGCAGTGCCTGTTAATGTTTTTTTATTCATTGAATATGAAGGCATTTTTTTATTGTAATAACTGATAAAATCTAAGTCGTTACTCCCCGATAAATACCATAACACTTCAGCAAAATTAAACACGATATTGGTTTTTCTTGAGGATAAATAAGTGACACGTTCTATTGGATTTTCCAGAGTCAGATGGTAGTTCAATTGTTCTCTGCTTTTTTTGTCCGCGCGGTGAATTGAAAAATTCAGGGTTGTGATAGATGTCATACAGCGTTTCCGTATATGCTTCATGAAAAGTTCTCTTTCTCATTGAGATTCCGCCTTATATGCTGCAAAGATATTTTTAATGTTCTCTAATAAATCATCTGTATCTTTATAGCTGATGTACTCAACATCCGCCACTGCATTTAACCCTTGAATTAAGAAAGCATAATCCTTGTCCTTTTCTAGAAATAGCACGATCTTTTTTTTCAAGGCAGAAGCCCATCCAATTTCTATATGTGTTCCGGGAGAAGCGGGTGTTCCGGGGAATGCTGCAAAAAGGTCGCAAGTGCTTATTTCATCAAAATCAATTTTAGTGCATTGAAGGGGTGTCATGAAATCTTTCCCCCACCCTTCCCGCTTGTGAGCATTATGAACCAGCCATCCTTCATTCTCAAAAAAGGAAATTAATGATTCCAGCTTTCCCCTCTCATACGTACTCATCAATCCAGTTTTCTCATCTACTAAACTTTTAAAAGGCCCTGCCAGAAAAACTTTTTTCGTCGCCACTTCATATCACCCTTTCAAAATAAATAAAGCCACTTTCCTCTATGGAAAGTGGCTTAAATATAGATAAGATAAAGAATCTCTCTAATTTTTCACTTCCCTACGCTGGTATTAACCAAATCAGGTTCAAAGGGTCAGGACGTATTGTCTCTTCTCAGCTATTAAAGCTCCCCTAGTGACTTTTTATAAATATTTACTTTAATTCTATGCTATTCCATATAAATAGTCAAACAATGACCGGCAAAAAGCGCTGCGGATATCACTGGGATTCCCCTTCAATATTGCAGCTTACCCACTAGTTTTAAAACCTTCCGGCCTCTTTTTTCCTGCCAACGAATAAGGTCACGGCCACACTCGCTGAACTGACCAAAGTCCCCAGAACGGCAGCAAGAATTGTCAAAAAGCCATGGGGAATCAGAAATCCAATCGGAATGAGGCCCGCAAACGTGAGAACGATAAAACATTGATAGACTCCGGATATGATTCTCACAACCAAGCTGCTAAAAAAGGACATGACGAATGGCGGAATGAACAAACATAAAATGATTCCGAGTGAGATCAATAAAATCATAGGCTCGTCAAAAGAAATGACACGATCGCCGGGAGACTCTTCAGCCGCCGCGAATACAGCAAATATAGACATCATCAGCGTAAGAAAAACAAGAAAAAACCTTTTCAGCAACGTTATGACTCCTTTTTATAAAAACGGGTATCCTTTTTTAATCACAATAACCATTTTATGTTACCAAATGAAATAATATGAAGTCAATTGATGGATGAATAACATAACAAACGTCTTGCTGCTGTGTCGGTCTTATATAAGGCGGAAAACCAATCCGTACAGAATCAATATTGGTTTTCTCAATGTGTTTCATCAGTTTGACGGCATCACTGGTTCTTACGGCTGAAACCCCGAACTTCAGTTCAACATCTTCAAATTTTCGCTGATTAACATACTCAATGATCTGAACGCGCTCATCTATGCTGAGTGAATGCTGTTCACCAGTCGTGCCGCATATGAGTAACGAATGGATACCGCTGTTTTTCAAATGTTCGACATTAGGATCAAATCCTGCTGAATATAAACGTTCATCTTCATGAAAAGGCGTAGGGATAGCAATAAAATTTGCATGAGAGTGACCTCCAAGTACTATTCTTGAATATCTGCAGAGTATCATATAACACTGTCTGACATTTAAAAAAGTACAGTTTCAGATAACCCAATATGTCAGATGTAAAGGCTGACACACAAAAAAGGCAGGCAAAGAGAGCCTGCTTCATTGCTTCATCCTATAGCGATTCATTCTCTGGATTGCTTGACAAATAAGAGTAATAAGGCAAACTAAATATAAAAATTGTACTAATGAGGCGGGGGTTTATGATTTTAGATTTAAAAGGTGAAACGCACATGGATCATCTTGTGGGAATGCTGTATTCTGCCGTTAATGAAAATTACAGCCGCTTAATATCCATTGTGTCAGACATGTCACAGCAGGAGATCGATTATAAAGGACCAAATCAAACATACAATAGTACAGCTCAGCTAATAAGACACTTAACATATGTTGATCTCAACTGGATATTTAGAATAAAGGGTGAACCGATACCAAAGCAGCTTGAAGAGAAGTATGGACCAATGTTAGATCAGAACAATAAGATCCCTTTCATTTCCGGTGTTTCATTAAAACAAATTCTCACTGATTATGAAGAAGTATTCAGCATGTTTAAGTCTGTTTGTTATCAGTTAACTGACGATCAGCTGAATCATACAGTAGATTATGAAGCAGAAAAACAAGCAACCATTCAATGGGGAATATGGCATATGGCAGACCATAATAGATATCATCAAGCTCATATTAATCAGCTTCGCAAATGGTTTGAAGAGAAACAGAAACCTGGCTGTTAAAGCCGCTTATAGGAGGAGCAAGGATAAATTTATTACAAATTCATGTTCACTGACTGCCAATCAATTAAAATGGTCAGACAAAAAACCACATTTGCTGTTGAAAAGTTGTGGAATAAAGCATCGCATCAACTGCACTATGACAAGCTGAAACGTTAATATTTTGTGTTTCAGCCATTCAATCGCTATATTTGATCATGCTGTCCCAATACGATTTTTTTATAGTCTTTGCAGCAGCAAAGTCCTCTGGAATCCTATACTAATCTTCCGCCGCCGCTGCATCGGCCTTTGTCACATGAACTGTACCAAACGGATGGTTGGGAGGAGCGTAAATTGAATATAGTTTTAACGGCGTATTACCCGTATTAATCACATTGTGCCACGTGCCGGCAGGGACAACAATGGCATAATCATCATAGACATTTCTTCGGAAACTTAAATGATCTTTACTCTTGCCCATTTTAACTAGCCCTCGGCCTTGCTCAATCCGTAAGAATTGATCTACGTTAGGATGGATCTCCAAACCGATATCTTCTCCAATGCCAAGACTCATCAAAGTAATTTGAAAATGCTTTCCTGTCCATAGGGCCGTACGGAACGTATTGTTTTGTTTTGCGGCTTTATTGATATTCACGACAAATGGTTTTGGTCCATAATCTTTCAAGAGAAGGTTTCTATCTTCGTATGAAGGATCATAGTTATTTGGAACAGTCCAATAAACAGATCTTCCATCGCTATACATCGGTACATTCACACAATAATAACATTGATGCGAAAAAGGTATATAATACATTTTTCATCCCCGCAATTTTAAATTTTTGTGATATTATCCTATGCTTTTGGTAATGAGAGTGTGCCGCACTAAGGAATTCCCTTGTTCATCCTAAAAGACTGAAGTTAGCAGAATCGTTTTGGCCAAAACCCGTTTGCATAAAAAATACCAAAGGCCTGTAACTCTAGGGTAATACTGTTGCAGCCGAGAAACTTGAACCTGCCCGGGGTATGCACTCACCAGTCCGACAACCAAGAGATATTGTGTTTTCTGTTCCACAAGCTGATTAAAACAGCCACAGTCACATAACTGGACGTGTTCAACACAAAAAAGAGCAGTAAACCCGTAAGTTACTGCTCTCCTCAGTCTATCCACCGTTCATTTGTTTTACAATGTATTCAGCATCATTTCCTACACCTTGAAGCAGCGCCGAACCTCGCCTATGCTGCCAAGGCAAACCAATAAAGTACAATCCCTCCGCAGCTGAAACACCCCGGTGATGTATAATTCGGCCTTCCTTATCCAAAACACCTTCTATTTTCATCCACCAAAGCGGATTCTTAAAACCAGTTGCCCAAATAACATTGTTTACTTCTAATGAAGATGAGTCTTTAAAAATGATTTCATTTTGCTTTCCGGCTATGACTCTTTGTTTTAAGATGATCTTCTTCTGTCTTATTGCATGTTTTAATTCATACCCAAATATGGGGTCGCCTTTCTTTTGAATGAACTTGCCTAATATTGATGTATGACTTGCATGTAAAACTCCTAATTTATCAAACCACCAAAAAATGCTTCTTTTTCCAATCCATAAAGGAAAATAAACCGGTTTACTACTGCAAGCCAAATATGTAACTCTTTCTTTGGATAATTCAACAGCTATCTGAGCCCCGCTATTCCCGCCGCCGACTACCAGTACATTCCCAGGCGCCAGTTGTTTTGAATGTTTATATTGTGAAGAATGTAATTGATGAATATGACCGGCTACATCCTTTGATATTGATGGGATGTTAGGGGTATGAAAAGGACCTGCGGCCATCACAAGATTCTTCGTTTGATATTCTTCCCGGTTTGTTTTTATTAAGAAATAGTTGTTTAATTTTTGGACACTTATTACTTCTGTCCGTAATTGGATCGGGATTTCAAATCTTTCAACATATTTTTTCAGATAAGCAGCAATTTCATTTTTTGAAGGGAGTCCATGCTTGTCTCCTTCAAGATGCATTCCCGGCAAAGAGCTGTACATTCGAGAAGTAAATAAAACCAATGAGTCATACCGGTTTTTCCAGCTTTCCCCCACTTCATGACTTTTATCCAAAATGATAAACTTTTGTTCCGACTTCTTTAGATAATATCCTACTGAGATTCCTGCCTGACCGGCTCCGATTACTATCGTGTCGTACATATGAATCCCCCCTCCGGTTTTATCTTAATTGTCAGCAGACAAAGTGAGTCCCTATCTCCTCCTTTAATGATGATGGTCACGCGGATTCTCAGTTTGGGCCTGACAAAGAATCGTATTGTCGTGATTATGCGCTGCTGTTTCCATTTGAATGGTTACATGTGTAATGCCTTTATCACCAAGTTCATGTTCAATTTTGCGTAAAATACTTTCACTTTCAGAAATGGTCAGCTGATCGTTAACAACAGCGTGGCAGGAAAGAGCATTCAATCCGCTTGTAATAGACCATATGTGCAAATCATGAATGCTTTGAATTCCTTCTGTCTCTTCAATTGTATGAATGATGTCAGTGACATTGATATTTTCCGGAGTTCCTTCCATTAATACGTGAATGGAGTCTTTCGTCACATGGTAACCGCTTTTCAGAACAAGAATAGCCACAATGACACTGGCCACTGGATCTGCCCAGCTCCACCCGAAGAAGATGATAAGGATCGCAGCCAGTATGGCACCTACAGATCCGAGCATGTCACTTATCACATGTAAGTAAGCTCCTCTAATGTTCAGGTTATTCTTTGTATCTCCGCCGTTCAGCATAATCCAAGCGACCAATATATTCACAGCTAACCCGATGATACTAATCGTCAGCATGCCGGTTGTTTCTACCTCCGGCGGATGAGAGAAACGTTTGATTGCTTCATAAATGATATAAAGGGAAATCAATATTAATGCAACACCGTTGATCACAGCTGCAAGAATCTCAAATCGTTTGTATCCGAATGTCTTATGATGACTTGCCTTTTTTTCGGCCAATTTAAAAGCAATCAGAGCCACCATTAATGAGATTGAATCACTCAGCATATGGCCTGCATCTGACAAAAGCGCTAAACTATTGGTTAAAAATCCGCCTATCGCTTCTATTATCATATAACCTGTAATCATGATAAAAGAGATCAATAAAACCTTCTTATTGGATCCGCCAGCGTGATTGTGATTGTGACCCATAAAAATCTCCTCCTTATCTAATACACTGTATTTATTATTTCTTTTCTGCTATGAAGCATTCTAACACGGACACAAAAATAACTTTATATGATTATGTGCTCATATATGAATATATAGGTTCTTTACTGAAATGTCAAAATATTTTCAATGAAAATGTTTCTTATCATTAGCTTAGCTTGGGAGGTTGCATTGCTATGAAGCCGCGGATTACAGTAATTACTTTAGGCGCAGACAATTTAGAAAAATTGCTGCACTTCTATCGGGATGGCTTGGCTCTGCCTACAAAAGGAATAGCCGGTACAGATTTGAACATGGCGCAGTTGCTTTTTTTGACTTGCAAACGGGACTGAAACTTGCCCTTTGGGACCGCAAAAACATCGCACATGAACCAAACGTTACGATAACTGATCCCGCTCATGATACTTTTTGTGGCGGATACGCCGTTCACTTCCAAGACCCCGATGGGCACTTGTGGGAAATCGTTTGGAATCCGCACTGGGATGCAAGTGAATAACCAAATTTTATAGCAACAATAAAAACACACCTGAATGTTCTGGTGTGTTTTTATTTTGTTTCCCACAACGATCAACCTATTTATACGATGGCGGGATGCTTTGCGGAAAACGGAAAACATTTTCGGGATCATATTTCGCCTTTATTCTTTGAAGCCTTGCAAAGTTTGAGCCATAATATGCTTTTCCGAAGTTCTCGATATTTTGATCCGGAACATTCACATATGAACCTGTTACATATGGTTTCATCAGCTGACGCACTCTTTCAACTGATGCAAGATTCGAAGCTTCTTGTGATTTATTTTCCCAACTGGCCGTCCATTCCGTATAAAATAATGGACGGCGCCAATAGAAGGCTGTTTCACTGCTTGGAACTCTGCTTATCGCGCCTCCCCAATTGATAAAAAAGAAGTTGGTTTCTGTCCCAGTTGCTTTTTCTAAAAATTGTCTCATTACTGCAATAGGTTCTTCCGGCCAAAGATTGAGCGCCCACGCCGAGGAGAATTTAACACTCTGATCAGATCTGCCGGGAATCGGTTCGTCAGGATCTAAGAAATCTATACAATCCGGGTAGTATAGTGTTTTGATTACTGTTTGTGCCGGCGTTCCGGCATTTAATAAAGGTTTTAATAATTGAATCAGCTCCGGTTTTGAACCGAGGAACAATCCTTCCGCATGGCACAAACCATTTACTTTGCTGTAAATCTCAAGGTAGCATCCTAATCGTTCGTCTGTAAACGGCGCCCATTTTTGCCACGCTTTAAATACCGTTTCTAACTGTTCCCACGGCCAAATAATATTAAAGACGGTTGCGGTTTTAGGGGCACGGTGAACTTTGAACGTATATTGGGTGTTATATCCGAAATTGCCTCCTCCGCCGCCTCTGGAAGCCCACAGTAAATCTTCATTGCGGGAATGATTTGCTTGAATGATCCTGCCTTTGGCATCTACCATTTTCAGTGCGAGAAGGTTATCACTTATCAGGCCGATCGATCGTGAAAGCACTCCAAATCCGCCTCCCATCGTGATTCCTCCGATTCCGACGGTTGGACTGTCTCCGAACGGGGCCATAAAACCTTCCCGAGCTAAACCTTTTACAAGCGGGCCGACGTGAATGCCGGTTTGAACGGTTGCCACCGCGTTTTTTTCATCTAAGAAAACGTTATTCATGTCACTCACATCAATAACAATCCCATCACTTACCGTGGAAAGATTTTTATCCAGAGCATGGCGGCCGCTTCTGACACGCAAAGGCACATTCTTCTCACGAGCCCATTTAATAGCATTACTTACATCGTATGAATTTTGCGCAAAAACAAAGACAAGCGGACAGACATCAACATAAGGGTTCCAATTCTTAACCGCCTCTGTATAGCCGGGGTCCCCTTTGAAGATGACACGTCCCGTTAACTGTGCTGATCCCATCTATTTCACTCCCAATAAGCATTTGATTCCCATACCAGTATATGCAGGAATTGGACAAATTCTTAGACAGATGTTCTGCAAACTTAAAAATAGATACATATACGCGAAGTGAGAAAAAACAAAAAAAGACAAGTGCGGCAAGCTGCCGAAACTCTTGTCTCTCCTGCCATGATAGGCACTTACATTTATTGGCGTGATATCCCGACCAAACTATGGAAGTCCATAGAACATTATGTTTGCCCTGCCATGCGTGGTTCTGCTGAGCAATCTTTCTGTTTGATCCCCCGACAAGAATCTTTTTCTTTATCTTTTTTGCACCCCTGTACGGATAAAATCAATACACATTGAATCTTATCTTTTACATGATGAAAAGCCCTTATTTTTCTTCTTGTGCTTACGTTTGCAATCATGTTTTTCTCTTTCTTATGACGTTTTTACATTTCGCTTTGGCTGCTAATTTTGCCGCTTCTACCTTTGCTTCTGCTGCTGCTTTTGCTGCTTCTGCCGCTCTGGCTCTTGCTTCTTCCGCCCTTGCTATGGCTTCTTCCGCTCTGGCTCTCGCTTCTGCTTCTCTTGCCGCTTCCGCTCTTGCTGCGTCGTCCGCCATATCAAAATCATGACCAAGGTCACAGGCTTCATTGTATGGCTTTTTCTTCGGAACGTACTGTTGATCTTCACCTTCGTTATAATACATTACGCCACTCCTTCTCTCATTTTTTAATCTCTACATACTATGTAAAGAAAGAACTGCAGCTTGGACTGGTATTTTGATGAACCGGCACATTTTTAGGGCAATTTTCATTTATCATTGCAACAGATTCTGGATGCTTGATGAAACTTGAATGATTTTGACGATTATCATAAACAGCTTAAAAAGGGAGACTACGAAAAACCAAGGGGTTAAACCCTTGGTTTTTTGTGAAAATGATAAAAAGGATGCTGCACGCTGCAGCACCCTTTTTATTGAACGATTGGAAAGTATTTTTTGGCTTTTAGTTTGCTTGCTGTGTTTGTTTTACTGGTTCTTTGCTAAAAAGTCCGACAATGTTCCACAAGATAATTGCAGCAGCTATGATTACACGAGCCGTACTGACTTCTTGGTTAGTAAACAATTTATAGCCATATATTGATCCCAATGCTGCTATGCAAAAAATATTGAACCATTTACTCCAACGCAATTAGAAAACTCCTTATAAAATGATTGCATTTCCAAACAATGTATTATAATATTAACAAATTTTTTCAATATTTAACCTTAAATTATTCTTAATTGGTTTTCCTGATCATTTTCTCTAATCGTCATTCGGTCTTTTGGAATTTTGATCGTTTTTTTGTTACAGGCTAGACCCAGACATCATTTTCAGCTGTTTGATCAGTTATTTCCTGCAAACATATTCTTTCCCGACTCGCTGGATTGATAATCAAACCATTTTTAAGATAAGGAGATATTCATTCATCCATACAATAGACTCTGGCTGAACATATACTGAATGATAGTTTTCATCAGAAAGGAGAAATCAGCTTTGGCAAAATATCGGATCATGACCTTTGACGGGGGCGGTACCTTAGGTGCTTTAAGTTTACAACTATTGAACAGACTGGCTGAAGAAAATCCGGCATTAATAAGCCGAACCCATGTATTTGCGGGAAATTCAATCGGTTCATTTACTGCCTTGGCACTAGCAAGCGGAAGATCTCCGAAGGAAACACTTCAGTATTTTGAGGATGAAATCCTGCCCGCATTCAGCACTTCCCGGCCGGGCGGACCTGTTTTCAATCAGCAATTACCATATTCCGGTTTTATTAAAGCGGTACGAAACTTTTTCCCGCCAGGCCTTCGTCTTAAAGATGTAAGAAAACGAATTGTTGTCCCTTCATTCAAATTATACTCCCCGGCACTGGATCGTTGGACGCCCGTATTATTTCACAACTTTCCCGGCTCTCCCTATTTAAATGAGAAAGTGAGTGATGTCATACTGCGGAGCAGCGGTGCTCCCACGACACAGCGCGCCTATCAAAACTACGTGGACGGATATGTAGTGGCAACGAACCCCAGTACGGCGAGTATCGCGTTTGCGGTTGGTAAAGCCAACGTGCCATTGGATCAAATTGCGGCGCTATCCATCGGGACAGGTGAAGCCCCGACTCGGTTAAGAAGAGATACGAGGGGATGGGGAATGGTAAGTGCGGATAACATACGTCCCGAAAATCTGAAGAACCTTCCTCCAAATTGGGGAGTCCTTTTGGACAGGTCGCCTAATGAACCTTTACTGCCATTTCTTCAGATGATCTCCGGCGGAAATGGCTACTATGAATCCATGGTCAGCGCGAATCTGCTGGGAGATCGCTTTTTCCGGTTAGATCCGCGGATTCCTAACTTCTCCAAAACAGACCCTTCCGTGGTTCCCGCTGTCATTGAAATTGCGAACAAAACCAACTTACAGCCTGCGAATACATTTATAGAGAAAAACTGGAACGACAGCGCTAAATAAGCAAGCAGTTTACATCATCATACAATGAACAAAAAATACCAAGGGACTCAAACCCTTGGTATTTTTTATTCGGCCGAGAGGATTTGGACCTTCACGGGTTATTCACACGCTGGGATACTGTTTCATTTGAAGCTGAATCGGTCGGTTTTTGCTCTTTTTTATTTTCACCGTTTCAGGCAGTAAGAAAGTAAATATTGCCGCTCCCAACAAAATAATAATTGAGAAATAAAAAGAAAGATCATAGTTACCCATTTCACTATAGAGAAAACCCGGTACATAAGCTCCCAGCGCTGATCCTATCTGATGGCTCAGGAATAACCAGCCTAAAATAAAACCAACTGAATATTGTTTAAAATATTGCGTGGCTAACATTTGAGTAGGAGCTACAGTTGCAAAATCAACTAGTCCAAACAGGGTGGCAAAAATAAGTAATATGACCGGATGATGACTATATAACAGGATACAAATTGATAATGCGCGTATGGCATATAAAAGAATAAGCATCTTTTTACTGCTCCAACGGTCTGCCGCAATGCCTGAAATAATTATCCCCAATATATTAAATCCCGCCAATACACTAACTGCGGCACTGGTTACACTTGTTGAAAATCCATGGTCATGAGAAAAAGGGATAAGGTGAGTATCCATCAGCCCTGTAGTTGTAAAACCGCATATAGCAAAAGGTAATATTAAAAACCAGAATTGTTTCTTGCAAAACACTGCCCAAACAGAAAAGCGGGCCGTATGCTGTTCACTTTCAGCTTCTGCTTTCATAAAACCGCCCATAGGAGATAACCCCATCTCGCCGGGATGATTCCGTAAAAATAACAGTATGACAGGAAACACAATAACCATTAAAAGCAGACCCAAAATCACTACAGTTAACTTCCAGTTAAACCATTGAATCAAAATAAGAGAGCCGGGAACAAGAAGCATCTGACCCGCGCCAAACCCTGCCTCCATAATTCCAAAAGCAAGTCCGCGTTTTTCATTAAACCAATTTGTAACAACAACTGTTGCGGCTACATTGGATGCCCCTCCGACACCGACGGAGATAGCAATTCCGTAAAGGATAAATAATTGCCATGGATGATTCACAAAAGAAGTCAATATAAAGCTGATCCCGACCAAGAAAGTGCTGACTGACAAAATCATTCGGGGACCTAATTTATCAACCAGCCTCCCTATTATGGGCTGAGATATGCCATATATGATAAAACTCAGAGTGGAAATAAGTGAGATTGTTCCTCTATTCATAGAAAAATCTTTTTCCCATGGTTCAACAAAAGCTCCAAATGAAAGACGCGCGCCTTGAACCGCTAAAAAAGGTGAAAAAAAGTGACAAACACAATGATCCATGCATAGTGATATTTTATTCGCATCCTATCCCCCCTCACTTTATAATTCCAAATCCCAGCGCTCTTCTATTAAATTTGATCCCCATAAAGGTTTTTCTTCATGAATTTCTGTAATTTCGAATCCATTCTTTTTATACAATGGCCGGGCTGTTGACATGTCTCTTACCGTCCAAAGAAATATACGCTCATATCCATTTTCTTTACAATATTGAACAAGTGCCTTAATCAGACGGCTGCCGACACCTTTTCTTTGAAATGACGGATCGACTAAGAACCACCTTAACTGACCTGTTTTTTCATCGTCATTCACTAAGCCGATACAACCCGCAAATTGATTCCCGCTTTCTGCCACCCATATTTTTTCAATATCCGCTTTAAACGTATCGTGAAGATAGGATAAAAATGTTTCATCCCAGCCATGGGATTCGGCATAAAATAATCGCTGTTTCTCAATTATGTTTTTGACATCCTCTGAAGTATAATAGTCTCTTATTGAAATCGGAGATTCTTTATCATAAAAAGAATGCTGCAAAATATTTTGAATGGTTTCCATTGAATGTACAAGTTTTTCTTGTTCCTCTTTGTCTATGCGTTCAAGGATATATTCAACCTGCTGATTGGCTTTTTTCTCCAGGCTTTTATAAATACTTTTCCCTGACTCGGTGACATAAAGGAAATAGTTGCGTCCGTCTTCTCTGCATTTTTGCTTGTATATGAAGCCTTCTCCTTCAAATTTTCTGATAATTCTGCTTACATATCCTCTGTCCAGGTCTAACCTTTCTTGAATGATTTTTGCTGTACAATCGGGCGTATTATAAATTTCGTATAAAATCCTGGTTTCCGTTAAAGAGAATGGACTGTCATAAATATGTTCATTTAGAAAACCCAAAACATCTGTATAAAATCTATTAAATTGTCTGAATGCCAAAACACGTTTTGTTTCCAAATTGATGAACCTCCTCCAAAAGATTGACTTAAGCAACTTTTTCCATCGTAATCGAAACAGTTGCTTGAGTCAACTATTAATTTTCATCCCCTTTCAATTTGATGATTTTCTTACCGTAAAAAATCACATTGAAAATAAACGACACTGTTACATCGGAAAACAGTTACGTACCGGGATACATTCTTTTGACGTTAATATGGACATACAAAAAAGTCGCTTCCCATTACGTAAAGAAAGCGACTTTTTAGATTTGATTTTCAAGTTCCTTTTACAAATTTTGAAAAGACCATTGACTATTCAGTTGAACTGTATTAAGTTTAACTATATAGTCGAACTGAATAGAGGATGAGGATATGAAACATAAATTATTACCGCTGTCTGAAACCATGCATTATATTTTATTAGCTCTGCGTGAGCCGCTTCATGGCTATGCCGCCATGCAGAAGATCGAAAAGATGAGTAACGGAACTGTTATTTTAGCAGCCGGCACATTATACGGCGCGATTGAAAACTTGAATAAGCATGGCTGGATTGAGCCTGTTGGAGAATCAGGCCGGAGAAAAGTCTATAAGATAACTGCGGAAGGAAGCGCCATTTTGAAGATGGAACAAAACAGGTTACTGCATATTTTATCCCTGCACGAAGGAAGTGAATCGAATGAAGAAATTTAAGATGTTTTTTGATATTGAAAAAGAGGAGCAATGGCTGAACGAGCAATTACAAAAAGGCTATCGCTGTACAAATATCAGCGGATTAGGAATATACACTTTCGAAAAAACCGACAAAAAATATGTGATGAGACTGGATTATCAAGATTATTTATCAAAGAAAAATTTAAAGATTACAAAGAGATCTATGAAGACTTCGGCTGGAGTTATATAAATGGCCCTTGGGGGCTTGGAACTCGATATTGGCAAAAAGAAGATGATGATCAAAATGAAATCTTCTCGGATCGCCAGTCAAAGAGTAATTATTATAAAAGACTAATGAGTTTTTCATCTTGTTTTGGGTTACTGTGCTTGTTTTATTCTTATTTGATTTACAAGGATTCAGGTTTGTATTTAGCTGAAGGTCTGTGGAGTATGGAAGGCGCAATGTTTTGGAAGGCATTTTTATTTGAAACTCCATTTGCCCTTTTGAGGTCGCTTCCCGCCCTTATGGCTGTTCTATTTGGCTGCAGTTTCTATAAAGCGTATCGAAAGTATTCAAGGTTAAAAGAACAATAACGCGGGGAAGTTACATTCAAAGAAGTAATTGAGGATCATGTATCTGCCGAAGCCGGGCGCTTTAAAGGAAAAAAGCGCCCTGAATTTGCTGATAAATCAGATGACTTATTTTGTTAATGATACATACTTATTTACAATGGCTTGAGCGAGACAGGCTGATGAATCAACAAAGGTAAGCCCGCTTCTTTTTTGATCCGTAACCATATTTAAATCCGTACATGCAATGATAACCGTATCAACCTTTTCTGCTAATTCACGGTGTAATTCATCATATAGTGTACTAGCCTCATCGATTTGACCTTGTTTAATCTTTTCTATTATTTGATTGACATAGATTTGCCAACTATCTTGATGTAAAAAATCATAACCTTCTCTGTTTAACGCTTCTTGAAATATTCCGGATTGAACCGTAGGAACGGTGGCTAAAAGAGCTGCTTTTTTTGAGCCTTTAGGTATTTTTTTATGGTTTCATCAATCATGTTTAGTAAAGGGACTGAAATCGATTTTTTATTTGATTAAAATAGAGATGTGCGGTATTACATGGAATGGCAATAAAATCAACACCCGTTTTTTCAAGCTTTACAGCACCCTCAATAATTGCATTTTCCATGTCCGTATGATTGAGAGGTTTATTCATGTAGAAAGGTGTCGGACAGGAATAAATCATCATATGAGGAAAATCCATGTCATGTATTGCTCCATATATTTTTTGGCACTCGTCTACGACTTTATCTACAAATGGCCCAGTAGATTTTGGCCCCATGCCTGCCAGTATTCCAATCATAATTGTCCTCCTCTGTAAAAATGTGTACGAATACGATCATGATGAGTTATTCTTGTGTTTCTCATCTGAATCTGCACTCATTTCTTTTCTGGCTTTCTTCTCCTATTTTATCATTTCATTAATCGAATTATCATATCTAATTCCGCCGCACGCAGAAGAATGACAGATACACTGAGGTTATGAAAGCTTGTTTTCATTACTATGTTTTCATGAATGATGGTTAGAAATCGGTGATTAAATTGTGCCCATATAGATTAGTAAACGTGTCATTGATGTCAAGGCATGAACTCCTAAAGGATATTTAATAACTCATTTTCAACGAAAAACTGATCTCTGTTAATTAGTCGAGATTCCAATATATACCCCGACCAATTGACCTTCCCTTTTTTTAGGAATCCCGCAGGTTCCCTCTTGTTTTGATGTTGTTTTTTAAAAAAAGTTATTGACACAAATAAACGATCATGTTATTATTAAAAATTTGATATCTCACTTCATATATGGTAACCTTAAGTTAAGTTCCCATATATGGAGGTGGATTATATGTTTCAAATTGGCGATAACATTGTTTATCCAATGCACGGAGCAGGTACGATTGAAGCCATAGAAGAAAAACAATTCTTAGAGGAAAAACAACAGTATTATGTCATAAGAATGTCAATCAGTAATATGACAGTTATGATTCCAACGCGTAAAATATCGAGTTCAAATATACGGCCAGTTACTGATATACGTGCATTAAAACACATTATACACATTTTTCAGCATGGAGAATCAGATAGGTTACTGCCGTGGAAGCAAAGGTATATAGTAAACACGAACAAAATAAAAACGGGTGAAATACAAGAAGGTGCTGAAGTTGTACGTGATTTAATGCGAATGAAGAAAGAAAAAGCACTTAATTCAAGCGAAAAAAAAATGTTGGATAATGCATATGAATTTTTGATTAGTGAACTGGAAGTCATTAAAGGAATCACTGAAAACCAAATAAAAAGTTTCTGTTAAGGTTAATGACAGATAATTTTTCGGAATATTACGATTAGACGTTCAACTTCTTCAACTTACTTTTTAAACATTAACCGCTTTTATTACTCCTCAATCTAATCTGTTTTATTTTTCTTCAACGAACACTTGAATTCTCGATGAAATAGTCACTTGATTTTTGTAATCCTGATTCACACTGGCACGGACAAGGAGCCGTAAGGATGGAAGAGAGGCAGGGCTTTCATTGTTTTAGGTCTAAGTGATTATTTCCGGAAGAAAAAACAACCACTCCCCTCTTTATCTTTAAGAATTCCTTACATCTCTTGCGACAGTGAATAGCAGTTGTTTATCTTCTTTTCATAAAAGAGATATACGAATTGTAACAAAGAATAGAATAACATACAGTTATCTTGAGAACATAAAAACAAATCATTTATATATTCCACATATCGTCAATCCGGTATGTTATACTGTAAACAATCCTTTGAGGTTTTAAACCTTTTTCTTACCTTGTAGCATCTGTCCCTACTCGAACGTTGAGTAGGGTTTTTTATTCAGTATGATACAGAGAACATAAAAAAACAGGCCCTATATAAAGAGCCTGTTTGTATAAACGATTGAAGATTAAGCAGTTTTTTGAACGTTAGCAGCTTGAGCTCCACGAGCACCTTGCTCAACGTCAAACGTTACTTTTTGACCTTCGTCTAAAGATTTGAATCCGTCACTTTGGATTGCAGAAAAGTGTACGAATACATCGTCTCCATTTTCACGTTCGATAAATCCAAAACCTTTTTCTGCATTAAACCATTTAACTGTACCTTGTTCCATTTTTGTTGCCTCCTAGTGTATTACACATTGTATTACTATCCTTGCCCAAAGTATCATCAAGACGAAAAGTCGATATTCATACTATCCTTTACACGAACAAAAATAATTCTCCTTTATCATAGCACGAAACGGAAATAACTGCAAATTAATAATATGTTCATTCATGTTTTATTTGTTAAACGTGCGGCAGGTTTTTTAGTGAGAACCTTCATTTGTAATTTAGAAGTTTTGACGGACCCCTTACCGTACTTAATAATAAATATCATGTTGAGAGGTGTATTTTTAAAAAGCCCACTCATGAAAACGAGTGGGTTTACAAAAGCTCTAACTAACCCGCAAAGGTTTTAGTCAGAGCTATTTATACGTATTTTTTGATCCAACTCACTAAGCACCTGCTCTGTCATCAGCTCGATAATATTCATTGGAACATGATAAATCCCCTTTTTCATAAAAATAATCAGCTACTCTGATTGCAAAGTTTTCAATGTCTGCGTACATTCTTAAAAGGAAAATGCCATTAGCGATGACGCTAATGGCACCCTTTGTTTCTACTCAGTAACTTATTCAGCTTCTCCCACAACTGTAAAGCGTTCATTTATATGTTTTGGATTTTCTATTTCATCCAATACTGCAATTGCATAGTCTGCATAGCTGATATAACTTTCGCCTTTCGAATTCACCAGAAGATGATCTTTTCCTGACTGATAAAATCCAGTTCTTTTCCCGTCTGGGTCAAATACCGCTGAAGGACTGATAAATGTCCAGTTAATATCAGAAGTTTCCTTTAGTTCTTGCAAGTTACGACCTTGCCCTTTAGCTGTTGGAATAAAAATCTCCGGGAAATCTGGTGTATCCATTACACTGACAGTTTTATTTTCGTCTACATAAAGACTCCCTGCTCCGCCTACAATTACGGCTCTTGTCCCCATTCCTTTTAATGCCCTAATTAATGCCCGGCCAGCATCTACATGTGCCTGTTCTTCTCCTAATGGAGCTCCGAAGGCATTAACTACTACATCTAACTTTTTTAGATCATCCGATGTCAGATCAATTATATTTTTTCAATGATTGAAATCTTTTCCTCTTTAAGTTTTGCAGCATCTCTTACAATTGCAGTTACTTCATGTCCCCTGCTTACCGCTTCTTTCAAGATAAGACTTCCAGCTTTTCCGGTTGCACCAATGATTCCAATTTTCAATTTAAAGTCCTCCTAATCATTCAAAATTTTAAATGTAACCAAATTGATTACATGTAATAATTTTAGTTACACCTTATTTATTTGTCAATACTTTTATCATTTTGTTAATTGAGCATATTAGAGTAAAATAAACTTGTAATACATTCAGTTACAAGTGTACTATAAAGAGTGTTAAGTAATTAGGATGGTGAAGAAATCATGTCTATTAGCAGCCGTTTTGCTGTAGGAATTCATATATTGGCTCTTATTGAAATAAATGAAGACGGAATTAGCACTTCTGAATTTTTAGCTGGAAGTGTAAATACAAATCCCGCCTTAATAAGAAAAATTATGGGGATGCTGAAAAAAGCAGGTTTAGTAAATGTACGGCCAGGTATTGCAGGAGCTGAATTAGCGAAGGATTTAACTGAAATCACCTTACTTGATGTTTATAGAGCAGTTAATGTTGTTCAAAATAAAGAATTGTTTAGTATACATGAAAATCCCAATCCTCAATGTCCTGTAGGCCGGAACATTCAAAGTACAATTGGTCCAATATTTGAACTCGCCCAATCTGCCTTGGAAAAAGCTCTTGGACATATAACAATTGAGGATGTGGTAAAGGATATTATCGAAAAAGAAAAATCGGCCAATAATTGTTAAATGATTCACAGAAAATCTTTTATCAGACTGGGGATAAGAAAAATCAATAAAACAAAAAGGGACTGGATCATATTGAATCCAGCCCCGAATTGATATTGATTTTTCGATTAAAAAAAATGGATTTTTAAGCAGTAAGCTTGCGAGAACTTTCTTCCGGCTGCTAAAACGCAAGCTGAATATACTGCCCGTCATCATATACACGAATTATGGCGTTATCTCTCTTGTACTCATCAGAATCTGCTCGCATTTCTTTTCTGACTTTCTTCTCCTGCTTAATCACTTCATTAATTGCATTATCCTATTTACTACCGCCGCACGCAGTCAGCAGAAGGATGAAGGTGACTGACAAATCATACGACCTACTACAGTAAGTCTATAAACAAAAAATACAAAAGGTGTCAAAACCCTTGGTATCATAGGGATCGGCCGAGAGGACTTGAACCTCCGCAGGTTATTCACCCGCTTGGCCCACGATCTATATTCATAAAACTATTGCTCAGTTGTCAGCATGTGAAGTAAATTACGAATTTCCTTATTATAACTTTTAATTTCTGCTTCATTACAACCGGTTTTATCAAATACTGCATTAGGGATCATTGTGACTTTTTCTTTAAACTCATTCCCTTCAGTTGTTAACGTAATAATTACACTTCGTTCATCCTCTTTTGAACGCTCTCTTATAATAAGACCTCGCTCCTCAAGTCGTTTTAAAACTGGAGTTAATGTTCCGGAGTCCAGATATAATTCTTCGCCTAAACCTTTAACAGATATTTTTTCCTTCTCCCATAAAACAAGAAGAACCAAATACTGTGGATACGTAATTCCTAATTCTTTTAAGAGAGGATGGTATAACTTTATCATTTCACGGGAAGCTGCATAAATCGCAAAACATAGATGATTACTTAACAGTAATTTATCATTCTTCATGTTAAATCCCTCACAATATTTATATTCATTACTACCCATAATAGCATAAGAATTAAATTAAGTAAAATTGAATGACTAACAATTTAATTAATCATAACTTATGCAAAATCAGAAAGAATCCATCACCAATAATATGATCTCCTATTTTCTCAATATGGTTATTATGTACACTAACTTTAAACTGCCGAAAACTGTTCTTTATTTTAGTCTAATCAATCATTTAGAGGATTTTAATTGCAAATTTCAATTGAGAACAATTTAATTTTCAAAAATTTAATTGACAACGCTGATTAGATTGATTAAAATTCAATTGTGTTAAATTTAATTTATAGGAGTGTTTGATGATGACAGTATATTTTACAGCAGAAGCTACAACAAAAGGCGGAAGAGAAGGTCATGTAACATCTAATGATCTTATTATTGATTTGGATTTAGCTATGCCAAAACCAAATCAAGTATCCACTGCTACAAATCCAGAACAATTATTTGCGGCAGGCTATTCAGCTTGTTATGACAGTGCTCTTCATTTAGCAGCCCAGAGACAACGATTAAAAATCGAATCAGCTGTTACCGGTAAAGTAAGTTTATTAAAAGATGAAAGTGATAATGGTTATAAAATCGGAGTTGTTCTGGAGGTGGAAATTCAAGGGGTATCTCAAGAGCAAGCGGAAGAATTAACACATGCAGCTCATCAAGTATGTCCATATTCTAAAGCTACTCGCGGAAATATTGATGTACAAATCATTACAACAGCAATATAAGACGAAAGTTGCCAAGATCAATAGGTAATGGAATAAAAAATTTTGATTAAAACATATAGGTGACCAACCTTCAAATAAGGAGTGAGATTGATGTTAAAGAAAGTACAATTAGAAAAAGCAGCTCAAGAATTTGCAGAAGCAACCGCGAACCCACCCTATCTATTCGACCTTGGACCTGAGAAAGGACGAGAAGCTGTAGATGAGGTTCAATCTGACCCAATTGATAAACTGCCAGTTGATATTGAAGATATTATGATTTCAGGAGGACCGAGCGGACAGGTATCAGTAAGAATAATGCGCCCGCAGAATGCACCTGCGCACCTTCCTGTCATCGTGTACATTCATGGGGCCGGCTGGGTATTTGGTAATGAGCATACACATGATCGGCTCATCCGTGAGCTAGCAGTCGGAGCACAAGCTGCTATTGTCTTTCCAAATTACACCTTATCTCCAGAAGCAAAATATCCGACAGCCATTGAAGAAATCTATGCAGTAGTGAAGTGGGCAGCTGAAAATGGCCGTGAGAACGGCATGATTCCCGAGAGTCTAACAATTGCAGGTGATAGTGTTGGAGGCAATATGACTGCTGCTGTCACGCTAATGGCCAAAGCACGAGGTGACTTGAATATCCGGCAACAATTACTTTTCTATCCGGTAACAGACGCTTCTTTCGATACAGAATCCTATCAGCAGTTTGCTACGGGATACTTTTTGCGCAAGGATGCGATGATGTGGTTTTGGGATCAGTACACAAACAATTCGGACGAGCGTGCTGAAATTACAGCATCACCTCTGCGTGCAACTGCTGAGCAGCTTCAAGGGCTTCCACCTGCATTGATTATCACAGCTGAAGCTGATGTACTTCGTGACGAGGGAGAAGCATATGCCAATAAACTTCGTGAAGCTGGTGTTCCGGTCACTGCCGTACGTTTCCAAGGTATCATTCACGATTTCGTGATGCTCAACGCCTTAGCTAAAACTGAAGCTGCGCGCGGAGCAATTGATCTTGCCGCAACCTGGCTGCGTAAAGGGTTTTAATCCATCTATTGTTTCGTCACATAGAGACTGCTGCAAATAAATAAAAAACAAACAGATCCACTCAAATAATTGAGTGGATCGTATATTGGAATAATGGAACTTTTGATGAGCTTTTTAATCGGGCTGGTTATTATTTTGTTGTTGAGATGTCCCCCTAATTGAAAAGCTAACTCCACAACAAACTCCATTTTTTCACCACTTCACCCTCTTCATATCCAAAAAACCTTTGTTGATTAGTTAGCGTACAAGTTCTCGTTTTCTGCTTTGGACCCCATATAGAAAATAAAAAGCCAGCTCTCCTTCGGGAGAAGAACTGGCATAACAAAGCTTCTTATTTTGCTGTATTGCCCGGACCTTTTAATTTCTCTTCGTTCTTGCGTCAATGTTTTATTATTAGGACACAACCAATAAAATAATGACGATCGAGAATAGCAACGCTGCTTTTGCAAAGCAGTGAGCCCTCCAGAATATAAAAGAGCTGCAGTCATTGCTGCTCGGATAATCCCAGCTTATTCTGAGTCTGTATTTCGAGTAGTCGTTCAATTAAATGGGTGTTTTTTTCATTCCTTTTCTGTTTGTTCCATTTTCCACCACAGTGAATCTTTTGGATTTTCAACAGCTTCTTGAAATTCAGCTTTAGAAGCAACTGTTGGGTAAGAACCTTTTAAAGATTTACCTGAAGTATCTTTAAATAAGGTTAACACAACTATTAAGCCAATTAAACTGACTGCCAATAAATAGAAACCCGGCGCCAAATTGTTTCTTGTCACATGGGTTAACCAAGAAGCAACTAAAGGTGTTGTTCCGCCAAAAATAGAAACTGATAAGTTGAATGTCCAGGATAATGTACGATATCTAATGTCAGTATGGAACAACGTAGGTAAAGATCCTGGCATAGTACCTTCGTATACAGATAATACAATACCTAACATTAAAAGTCCTATAAATAAGAAAGTTATATTCCCCATATTAAGAAATTGGAAAGAGATAATCGAAAATACAATTCCTAATACTAATCCAATTGTTATAACTTTTTTATTTCCTAATTTATCTCCCAGTTTACCAAAAGTTAAAGCGAACGGTACCATAATAATCAATACAATTGCTGTAACCGGTGTACTTATATTATCACTTATACCAAGGTTCTCATCTAAATAAGACGGCATATAACCTAACAATAGGTAATTGGTTATATTGAAAAATGCCACAAATACGATACATAAAAAGATATCTTTTTTATATGTTTTAATGACTTCTAATAAACCTGGTTGTTGTTCTTGGTTTTCAGAGAGGTCACTTTCAAAGATTGGTGATTCATCTAAATGACTTCTCAAATATAAACCAAATAATCCTATTGGAATACTTAAGAAGAAAGGAATTCTCCATCCCCAACTATTCATTTGAACATCAGATAAAGTCCAGAAAAGTACTGTAACTAAAACAGAAGCTACTATATAACCAGATAATGTGCCGATTTCTAAACCGCTGCCTAACCTTATACGTTTATTATCTGGAGAAGATTCTGCGATATATACCATTGCCCCAGCGTACTCTCCACCCACAGAAAAGCCTTGCAGAATACGGGCAAAGAGTAATAATATAGGGGCCCATACACCAATCTGATCATAGGTAGGAAGCACACCAATTATTAAAGTAGATAAAGCCATCATTAAAATAGTAATTGTTAATACTATTTTCCGACCAAATTTATCACCCATTTTACCAAAAATAATTCCGCCTACCGGTCTAAGTAAGAAGGCAATTGCAAATGTAGCAAAAGTAAATATTAACTTTAATTCATCGTTTTGAACTGGACTGAAAAAGTTTTTACTAATAATAACTGCCAAATAAGAATATAAAGCAAAATCAAACCATTCCATCGCGTTTCCTATCCCTGTAGCAAACACGCTTTTCTTCGCTTTTTGAATGTCTACAACGTTAATTTTTTTCTTGTTAAACTTCATTTAATAATATCGACTCCTTAATTATCAAATCCACATTATACAAGCGCATAAACGGTCCAAGCATGCAGTCCCAGAATGTGTAGCGTAATGCTTCTCTAAAAGTCTGGGGGTTTCTGTTTCACCTGATGGAGAGCTAACGGCATAGTGGCTGATTGGCTCAACTGTACCTTAAAAGACTAGACTAATATCCATATCAGCGCCAAATAACATTGTAAACCAGGAAAGAAGGCTGAAATTCAGTGTTTTCGCTGGTTTTCTTAACTTATTTTTGCCGATTGGACTAAAAATAATACAAGAAGCAACAAAAAGAGAAACAGCCAACAGATAACACCAGCCAAAGCAGTTAGTGACATATCCTTGGGCTGTGGTTGGTATTTTCTGCAGACTATTTGGAGAAATGATTCCCCTTCATACAGCTCTATTGTGAATATGATCACAATCGATAAAAAACTTTTATTTCTTCAAAGTATCCTAAACCTTTATTTTAGTTCTTCCATTACGTCTTCCAATATGTTTATTATAAGATTGAGGTCGTTCCTAAGAATTATTTACTGATTCTATCTTTATTACCCCACAATCAGGTGAAACAAAACACTATAAACGTAGCATACCTTTTTAAAATCTGACAAGCCCAACAGGGTGAAAGAAACCCGGCTAAAGCCAAGCTAGTCAATGGATAGAAGAAATTTTTTTGTTTTTCCCAAGGAATAACCGTCTGCGTTTAATCTAGCCCAATTAGAAAGAAAAAGAGCAGGAGTTTAATCCTGCACTTTCATTCAAAACTTTAATTTGTATGAAGAATTTCGTATACCTTTTCGACTTTCTTTACCTTAGACTACAACAGAAATAAGTAGCACCGGGTATGAAATAATGGTTTTATTTTTAATCGATTAAATTACCCTCAATGACAGTAAATACTAATAATTACTAAACATTATAGGAAATCCCAATATTCCTTATCTTAATTATTGTTTAATTAATTGGGATTGTAACAGTAAACTCACACTTATGGAAAGTTACACCAATCAAAAATTTTCCGACTCAAGTCTGTTTAACCAGTTGTGAACCAATGAATTAAATACATCGGTTTGTTCGATTTGCAGGTTGTGACCAGCCATATCAAGTACTGCAAAAGTTGCCCTTGGGTAATCTTCGAGTAGCCGCCATGCATCGTGGTATCCGACTACATTGTCCTGACGCCCTGTGATAATTAGCGTGGGATACTCAAGTTTAGATGAAATATCGAAGGTAAACCCATATCCATTTTGACGAATGTTGTTTACGAATTCATAATTTGTTTGTTTAGATGGAAGTAAAATTTCATCCCGAAACCTCTCCCATTCAGTTTTACCTTGCACAATCCCCATAGAGCAAAATTCATCCGCCTCCTCCGAAGACAAATGTGATATCAAGTCGCTGTCTCTTTTTAGAACAGTCTTCTGCGGTACTACCCTTTCATCGAATTCGGGTATAGTTAATGGTGCCATCAGCAGTAATCCACGAACTGTTTCCTGACGTGAACGAACGATACCTCTGGCAATGTACCCTCCATATGAATTACCACAAACAATAAACTGTTGATCAGGAATAATCTCGTCCAAAAGACGCAATATCGCTTCTAAAACATCATCAGAGTTCTGAATAGACGGTTGTGGCTTAGAATGTCCCATACCTGGTAAGTCTATGTATATTCTCTTCCAACCGCTTCGTTTCTCGAATAACGGTTCCATTGCATTTAACATCACCTGATGGTCAAGTGTCCAACCATGCAACATAACGATCGGATATCCATCTCCAATTACTTTATGGTAAATCGACATGTATTTGTTCCCCTTCCCTGTAATCCTAATGTTTCGGCATGAACATTTAATCCTTTCATACATTTATCACAATTTTAACAAACTTTTAACTGAACTTGGTAAGTTGAACAAGGGTTATACATTGAATTTCGACAATCGCAAACTGTCATATGTGTCCGTCATATTAAAAGAATCTCTTTAATATGTTGTTTAGTGCTTTCTTTACTGCGACTATCGACAAATAAGAACCAAGCAAAGAATTGCCAGATACGTTGAGTATTTTGATCACTTTGCAAATAAGTGATTGAAAATACACTACCTAAAATCACTGCAGCCAATAGAACCCGGCTGATTCTCATTAATCATCTCCCCTTTTTAATTTTTCGTAGAAAGCATTAAGCTTCCTCGTTCATGAAAATAATAGCAACTTCAATCGAAAAATCTTCAACATCAGCAAACATTCTCCTCGAAGTCTTGGTTTTCTTCCATGCTTAGCAGCACTTTCTCTACTTTTGCAAATTGGAGTTTGAGGCATTAGTAAGCTAACTATAAATGATGAAAATATTTGTGCGATGTCTACTGCAGATGACTTACTTTAGGTAAGTGGGCAGTAGATCATTTAAAAATAAGCACAAAAAAATACCAAGGATCTCTCTATTACCCTTGGTATTATTGAGATGCGGCCGAGAGGACTTGAACCTTCACGGGTTATTCACCCGCTGGGCCTTCAACCTAATGAAAACGTATCAAGTATTACATAAACCTTATAAATAAAGCATTCTTTATCTTCATTTCCACCTGTTTTCAAAAATCACTGAAAATATTACCTTTAAATTTGTAATTTCAGCTAAAACCTAAGAAACCACTAACAAGAGAAGTAATGCAGTCTCGCCCACTAGGTGCGATAGTTTTTGCGTTTTGCGGGTATCGGAAAATCTTTGCTAGTAGCAGTGCCTCAATAAGAAGATCGCAATTTCCACTTACCTAGCTATATCAAGGTTTACTTGTCTGATTTGGGATGTTTGGGGTACAAAAGTTGAGTTACAAACATTATTATCCAAAAGAACGTTTACTGTAATTATTTTACATGGTATTATTTGTATTGTGTATGCGGAATATGTATGTGTAATAAATGAAATTAAAAGGAGTGCTTGATCGTGAATCTTAAATCCATTTTCAAAGGAGTAACATCGACTCTGATAGCTGGTGTAATTGTTGGAACTTGTACTATACCTGCTTTTGCGAAGTCGACTACAAGTGTATCGCCGAAAAATTATGCAGTTACAAGTGGGGTATTCAAAGCTCTAGACAAGGAGGTTTCAGAGGGCTCTGTTGATCAATCAAGCTGGAGTCGGGAGTTCGAATTAGATGAGAATGACGGAGCACAAGTAAACTTCTGGATTTCAAATAACGGAAGTAATGACATAAAAATATCAATTGATGGAAAAGTCTCAAGAACCATCGCACCAGGCAAGCAAGGCAACATTTCTGCCGAGGTTAAAAATGGTTGGTTTGGTTGGACATACAATTACACATTTACAGCTTCACCAACGGCTCAAGGTGGCAGTGTTAAGATGAAATATAAAATTGCCCAAAGAAATAATTAACGAATTACGGAAAGGTAATCACTCATTACCTTTCCGTAATTTCATCATTTTTTAGTTTTTTAAAAGATTCCTTACTTTCTATACTTTGGAGATAAATTCACTCCAGGTTTTTCATCTTCTCTTTTTCTAGAAATAAAAGGTTTTTGTATTAAATCCAATATGATGCAAATCAAACCGATTAGTAATTACTTTTCTCCAATTTTCCGCTCCTGCTTTTCTTGCTCTTTTCCCCTCAGCCTTATGAAATATTATCATGTCCTATATTTAAGGGTTATACAGCGCTCATTATCATTATTTACACCTTTTTTGATGTTTTTTCATATTTCTGGACAGTAATTGGGAGTAATGAAGCCCTTCGTTTTTTATTTTACTTATCTTGGTGAGTTGTCAAGGTAACAAAAAAATACCAAGAGTTGTCTAAACCCTTGGTATCATTGAGATGCGGCCGAGAGGACTTGAACCTCCACGGGTTATTCACCCACTAGGCCCTCAACCTAGCGCGTCTGCCATTCCGCCACGACCGCGTGCTATGAAGCTGTCTTTCCACTAAGCATATAAGCTAGTGATGATGATCAGCACTTTGAAAAGAAAGTGCGGGTGAAGGGACTCGAACCCCCACGTCGTAAGACACTAGATCCTAAGTCTAGCGCGTCTGCCAATTCCGCCACACCCGCGTGACAAGTGGTGAGCCATGAAGGACTCGAACCTTCGACCCTCTGATTAAAAGTCAGATGCTCTACCAACTGAGCTAATGGCTCGCTCTAAAAGTGATTCAAAATTTTTAAATAAAATGGCTGGGCTAGCTGGATTCGAACCAACGCATGACGGAGTCAAAGTCCGTTGCCTTACCGCTTGGCTATAGCCCAACGAAGGTAAATGGTGACCCGTACGGGATTCGAACCCGTGTTACCGCCGTGAAAGGGCGGTGTCTTAACCGCTTGACCAACGGGCCGTCTGGTTGAGAACTTATCTGGCGGAGAAGGAGGGATTTGAACCCTCGCGCCGCTTACGCGACCTACACCCTTAGCAGGGGCGCCTCTTCAGCCACTTGAGTACTTCTCCATAATGGCTCCACAGGCAGGATTCGAACCTGCGACCGATCGGTTAACAGCCGATAGCTCTACCACTGAGCTACTGTGGAATAATCAGACTTTCTTCATTATAAATGATGCGACATATTGTGTCAATAAGCAACATTTATTTTTTTGAGAAAGTATCGTTGTCTCTCAACGACTTTTATAATTTAACACAGATCATTGAAATGAGTCAAGCCTTTTTAAAAAATTCTTTTGATTTTTCCTCTGCACTTTCCGCAGGCATATCTTTCCGGATTCATTGCCCGCTTCTTTATATACTGTTGGCCGCAAGCCTCGCATCTATACATATATGTTTTCTTTTGTGTCTTTTTGGTTTGCAGCGGCGTGCAGAATCTCGGCGCTCCGACTTTCTGAAGCAGGTCTCTGAAATCTTTGTCTCTGTGCTTGTACCCTTTTCCCTCAAGATGAAGATGATAATGGCACAGCTCGTGTTTGATGATGCCTATCAGCTCGCTCCGCCCGTGTTCGAGAAGATATTTGCGGTTTAATTCGATGTTATGGGACGACAGCATGTAGCGGCCGCCTGTCGTTTTCAGCCGGTCATTGAAAAAGGCCCGGTGACGGAACGGCTTTCCGAAATCCTGTGCAGAGATGTCTTCCGTCAGCTTTTGAAGTTGTTCGTTATCCATATGTGCACCCCGCTTTAAAAACATTGAACGGGACAATTCACCGTTCGCATACAATGTGTTAAAACCGACCTCTAACTAAAAGCTGAGGAGGAATGAGCCATGCCGAATTGGCTGATGAAACAAATGCAAAAAGCGTTTTTAGAAAAGGACAATTACCAAATCAAACTGCTGAACCAGTGCTGGTATTTCTACAGAAAAAAACACTGCTCGTAAGCAGTGCTTTTATTTTACCATAGACAGCGACACTCTGCCTTTTTGCACGTCCACCCCTTCGACCCATACGGTGACGATGTCTCCGACCGATACGACGTCGAGAGGATGTTTGACGAATTGATTGCTCAGTTTTGAGATGTGCACAAGCCCGTCCTGCTTGACGCCGATATCGACGAAAGCGCCGAAGTCCACAACGTTGCGGACGGTGCCCTGCAATTCCATTCCTTCCTTTAAATCCTCAAGCTGCAGAACGTCTTTTTTCAGCAAAGGCTTCGGCACTTCGTCACGAGGGTCTCGCTCCGGCCTTGTCAGCTGCCCGCAAATATCCGCAAGCGTAATCTCCCCTATACCGAGCTCTTCAGCCGTTTCAGACAGCGGCAATGCGCTTATTTTCTCTTTTGCGTCCGCGCTTCCGATCTGATCCGCAGTGAGCTGCAGTTTTTTGAGCAGCGCCTTTGTCTCTTTATAGCTTTCCGGGTGTATCCCGGTGCGGTCGAGCGGCTCCCGTCCTCCGGGCACTCTCAAAAAGCCGATGCACTGTTCATATGTTTTTGCGCCGAGACGCGGGATTTCTTTCAGCTCTTTGCGGTTTGTAAATTTTCCGAGCTCTTCCCTTTTTTTAACGATATTGCCGGCAACGGTTTTGGATAACCCGGCTACATATTGAAGGAGCGCGGCTGATGCTGTATTGACATTCACCCCGACTTGGTTGACGACGGTCTCTACGACAAAACGGAGAGATTCGTTTAAATGCTTTTGGCTGACATCATGCTGGTATTGCCCGACACCGACGGATTTAGGATCAATTTTCACAAGCTCGGCCAGCGGGTCCTGCAATCTCCGCGCGATGGAGACGGCGCTGCGCTCTTCGACCTGAAAATCCGGAAATTCCTCACGGGCGATTTCTGATGCGGAATACACGCTTGCTCCGGCCTCATTGACGATGACATAATAAATGTCCCGCTCTGTTTCTTTCAGCACATCAACGACGAATTGCTCTGTCTCCCGTGATGCCGTGCCGTTTCCGATCGCCACAACCTCGACTTCGTACCGGTCCAGCAATTCTTTGATTTTTTTCCGGGCTTTCGCTGTCTTTTTGACGGGAGCGTGCGGGTAAATAACGTCGATTTTCAGCACTTTTCCCGTCTCATCAACGACTGCCAGTTTGCACCCCGTACGGAAGGCCGGATCGACGCCGAGCACGACTTTTCCCTTCATCGGCGGCTGCAGCAGGAGCTTACGCAGGTTTTCAGCGAAAATATGGATCGCCTGGGCGTCTGCTTTTTCTGACAGCTCTTTGCGGATGTCACGCTCAATAGCCGGCTGGATCAGGCGCTTGTAACTGTCCTCAATGGCTTCTTTCAGCGTTTCTTTCACAGGTGTTTCACGGTGTTTGATGATTTGCTTTTCTAAATAAGCTTTTATCTGATCGGCGGGCGGTTCGATCGCAATCTTTAAAATGCCTTCTTTTTCACCGCGGTTCATCGCAAGCACTCTGTGAGGAACGACCTTTTGGATCGGCTCTTCGTACTCGTAGTACATTTCATAGACGTTTTTCTCGTCATCTGCGGCTGACTTGCCTGCCGCGGAAGTGAGAATTCCTTTTTTATACGTTTCCTGGCGGATCCACTTTCTGAAATGAGGATCATCCGAGATTTGTTCGGCTATGATGTGCTTCGCGCCTTCAATGGCTTCCTCTCTTGAAGCGACTTCTTTTTCTGCACTGATATATTGATCAGCGACGTCGTGAAGGCGGTTTTCTTTCGGGAGAGAAAGAATATAGTCCGCAAGCGGTTCAAGGCCTTTGCTTTTGGCGACGGTGGCTTTTGTTTTCCGTTTTTGTTTGAAGGGACGGTATAAATCCTCGACTTCCTGAAGCTTCACCGCTTGTTCGATTTTTTGCTTCAGCCCGTCCGTCAGCTTGTCCTGCTCGGAGATCAATCTGATGACTTCTTCTTTCCGCTGCGTCAGGTTTTGTATGTATTGCCACCGCTCGGAGATTGCCTGAATCTGCACCTCGTCCATTGAGCCGGTCTGCTCTTTTCGGTACCGCGCAATAAACGGGACGGTATTGCCGTCTTCCAGCAGGCGGATGACACTTTCGACATGTTTTTGGGATAACGCTGTTTCTTCAGCAATTTGTTTTTTCAAAAGGGCTAACGTTTCCATATCACAAAAGCCTCCATCTCTTCTTTCTTTCTCTAGTGTATCAAAAAACGGCGGAACATAAAAAAAGCAGCCTTACGATAAAAGCTGCCCGAGAATATAGGTCAAATCATCACGTCTGGATGTTGTGTACGGATGAAGTGATTTTGATATTTCTTCTATTGAGTGTCCCTGCTTTAAGCAGGTGCGGATATGCGGAACCTCAAGCCCATCCGTGTAGATGATGAATGTCGCCCCTTTTTCGTATGATGACGTATACGTTTTGTATCTTTGCGGTTTGCCTGAGAGGTAACCCGAAATCGGCAGCGGATGAAAGACTTCGCCTGATGGGGAGTGCAGGAAGAAACGGACGTTGCCGATCGAGCAGTATGTCAATTCCCTTTTGATGAAATTGATTTTTAAGATGGAGGCAGTCGCCCCTCTTTTGTTTTTCATCGCTTGATTGCAGCGCTCAATGATGCTTTCCACATCCTCATCCGCATACGTTTCCACGATGTCTTTAATGGCTGACGAGGATTCGTTGGCAAGAGATCCGCTGCCGAGACCGTCCGCTACCGCGCAAACTAATTCTTCTTCATTCGCCTTCATAAAAAAGCTGTCGCCGCATATGGACTTGCCTTCTTTATTTAATTGGTATACAAGAGTTTGAACATGTTCATTTTCTTCAACCTGAATCATTACATTAGCTCCATGGAGGGATCTCCAATCAAGGCCTCTCTCAGTTTTTTCACCGCTTTCCGCTGCAGGCGCGAGACGTGCATTTGAGATATTCCGAGAATGTCCCCTGTTTCTTTTTGGCTTTTATTTTGCACAAATGTTAGATCGATAATCTGTTTTTCGCGGTCGGACAGCACATGAAGCACGCTTTTGATCATCATCTGCTGGTTGACGCGTTCGTATCCTTCCTCCTGCGACCCGACGATATCTAAAATTGTGACGGTGCTTCCGTCCGCATCCGCTTCGATGCTGTGATCGACAGAAAGCGCCTGATAGCTTTTTCCCATCTCCATCGTTTCAAGCACTTCCTCTTCTGACACATCGAGAAAGGCTGCGATTTCTTCGACTTTCGGCGACCGCTGCGTCTCTGTCGTCAGCTGATCCACCGCCATTTTAATGCGCGGCCCGAGTTCTTTAATCCGTCTCGGGACGTGTACGCTCCATGTTTTATCCCTGAGGAAGCGTTTGATCTCGCCGATGATGGTCGGAATCGCAAATGCTTCAAAGGATTTGCCGACCTCGGGATCATACCGTTTAATGGCTCCGAGAAGCCCGATCATCCCGACCTGGCGGAGGTCTTCGTGAAAGCTTTTTCCTTTTGAATATTTCTTTGCCAGCATTTCGACGAGATTGGTATACACCTCGACGAGTGTTTCCTGGGCTTCTTTATTATCATGTGTTTGAAAGTCGCGTATGAGCCGATCAACTTCATCTTTAGTTAGTTTCGTAGTTTTTGATGGTTGTGCCATGATCAACTCGCTCCCCATTTAAATACTTTGTCATCGCCACGGTTACGCCAGAGTTGCTTTGAACTTTGACTTCATCCATGAGCGTTTCCATTAAATACAGACCGAGCCCTCCTTCTGACAATTGATCGACTGTGTGCGAAGGTGTGTACGGCCCGAGATCCTGCTGCTTCTGATCAAAATCAAAGCTGTCTCCCTGATCGGCGACAATGACCTCCAGCCGATCCTCAAACACACCGAACCGCACGGATACTTCTCCCTTATTTTCATCTTTGTATGCATGCTGGACAGCGTTTGTACAAGCTTCGCTGACAGCGATTTTCAAATCTTCAATGTCATCATAGGTATAGCCCATTCTGCTGGCGACTCCTGATAACGTAAGCCTGACGATTCCTACATATTCCGGTTCGGCCGGAATTTTCATCTCTATATAATCAACTGATGTACTCATTGCACGCCACCTTCTGACTTTGCCGAAATGTCGATGATGTCCTTAAGCCCCGTAATTTCAAACAGACGGACGAGCCGGTCGGAAAGATTCTCAAGCTTCAGAGAGCCGCCTTCCTTGCTCACCGTTTTAAACACGCCTACAAAAACGCCTAAACCCGTACTGTCCATATAATTTACATCTTTTAAGCAGATTCTCATGTCCTTCCCCTCGTTTGCCAGGGGCATCAGCTTTTCACGAACCACCGGAGCTGAGTATACATCGATTTCTCCAGCGATATTGATTTGTATATCTGAAAGATTCTCCTTCATATCTACCGTTAAATTCATCGTATCACCTCTGAAAGTTATCCTTACTCGTGCTAATGGCTTTTTACCCGTGCTGCCGTTTTTTTAAACCTTTCTTTTCAAAACAATTAACGTAAAATCGTCATGAAGCTGAAAGTCCTGGAGTCTCAGCAGGCTGTCGTAAATATTTTTGACCATATCCTGCGCGGAGCAGTCCATATGTTCTTCCAGCATGCGCTGAATGTCGCTGCGTTCTAAGAAACCGTTTTCGGTACGGCATTCGGTGACGCCGTCAGAAAAAAGAACGATCATGTCTCCTTCGTCCATGTGCTGTTCATATTGGCTGTAATCAAAATCCTGGGAAATTCCCAGCACCAATCCTTTTGCCTCCAGATCATAAAACTTTTTTCTTTTTCAGAGTAGTAGAAGCCCGGTTCATGCCCCGCAGAAGCATATGTAAATTGGTGATTTTTCGTATTGTAGTTTGCGTAAAACATGGTGATAAACATGCTTGAGTCCACGTTCTGTTCTACAACGCGGTTAAGATTTTTCAGCACTTGGGAGGGGTGAATGCCGATCTCCGGAAGAGAGTCCATGGCATACTTGATCATCGACATGCACAATGCGGCGGGTATTCCTTTTCCGATGACATCGGCTATCGCGATGTTAATCGATTCCTTGTCTTTGACAAAGTGATAATAGTCCCCGCTCATTTGCTTGGCGGGGACGCTGATCGCCCCGATATCCAGCTCTTCTTCTTCAGGAATTTTTGTGCCCAGCAGCGTCTGCTGAACATTTGCGGCAATTTCAATTTCTGAACGAAGCTCCTGCTGGATATCTCTCAGACTTTGGTGTTCCTGATAAGCCATCCCGTAGCCAATCATGACTTCTATTAAAAAATCCAGCGAATGAAAAACATCTTCCGGCAGATCCGGATACAGTTCCTTTACCACTTTTCGGTGGATGCTGATGATCTCCTCCGGAGGAACCTGATGTTCAATCGTTTTTCGGCTGAATTTTTGGGCTTGATATAAAGATGTTTCTGTTAATTCGGCTATATATCGGCTAAGCAGCTGATGATACCGCTGCTCTATAACCTCCCTGAAATCCACGTTCTAACCTCCTACCGAAGCCATTTTACGGCTTGAATCTCTGTTCCTTCCTCTGCAACAGATTGCAGGCTGAATTCGTCCATCAGCCTTTTGACGCCCGGAAGTCCCGCTCCCAGTCCGCCTGACGTTGAAAAGCCGTCTTCCATCACTTTACGGATGTCGGGGATTCCGGGTCCTTTGTCTTCTGCTATAATTTTAAGGCCTTTTTTCCCTCTGTCGTTTACTTGTTCTATGCTGACCTGGCCCTTGCCTGCATATAAGTAAATGTTTCTGGCCAATTCTGAGATAGCCGTCGTGATTCTGGCCTGGTCCACCGTGCCGAAGCCTAATTCCTTCGCAACGTTGCGGCCAAGCTGTCTGGCGGCTACGATATCCCATTCTGTCATGATTTTCACACAGGATTGGTCGTTCATCGCTATTCCCCCAATTCCCGCTTCAATGTCTCAAGCCCTTGCTCTAAATCGAGCGCCGTTTCGATTTCCTCAAGTGAGATTCCGAGTTCAATCAATGTGACCGCCACAGCCGGCTGAATTCCCGTCAATACGACCTTTGCACCCATCAATTTAGACATGGTGATGACATCGCCGAGCACTTTCGCGATAAATGAATCGATCATGTCAACGGATGTCAGGTCAATGACAACCCCGTTTGCGCCGGTTTCATAGATTTTGTTCAGCAGATCTTCTTGAAAATGCAAAGCTGTCTGGTCGTCAAGCTCCCATTGGATGGATACCAATAAGCAGTTATACAGTTTCAGGATCGGGATTTTTGGATGTCTCACAATGTTATTCCCCCAATGAAACGATTTTTCGATTTGTCATTTCAAGCGCTGTTTGAATTCCTTTTTGAAGGGTATTCTTCGTAATAACCTGCGACAAATCAATTCCCAGATTAACGATCGTCTGCGCGATTTCCGGACGGATTCCGACGAGCAGACATTTCGCGCCGACAAGCCGCACCGCTTCTGATGCCTGAATAATATGGTGCGCCACCATCGTATCAACGACCGGCACGCCCGTGATATCAATTAATACAACCTGTGAACGGTGCTTTACGACGCCGTTTAACAGATTTTCCATAATATGCTTTGCACGCTCCGTATCAATCGTCCCGACAAGCGGCATGACCGTTACATGCTCAAATACCGGGATCAGCGGAGCCGACAATTCCTGAAGCGCGATTTTTTGCAAAGTAACCGTTTTTTCCCAGGAAATAGAATACTGATTTAAAATTTCCGTGTTGATCGGATTAAAAAAGCTGTCTATTTCCAAAATCAAATCTGCTCTGTCCTGATCGGCCATATTAAGGTCGACCATCGTTTCGTAAAGCAGTTTCCAAAACTCTGACAGGGTGGCTGAAAGAAGTTTCAGTGACAGGCCGAGCTGAACGGCGCGCAGTGCGAGTTCACTGATCTGCTCTTCCGTAGCCTCGTCATTTTTTGTCGATAATAAAAGAATGTCTATATAGTCTTTACAAATATTTTCACATATGTGATTCGTAAGCTGATAGTCTTCCTGATTGCCTACTTCTTTTAATTTGGCTGTCCAAGTATCAAGCAGTTCATCATGCTGATCAATAATGAACTGATACACTTTCTGATTCGACATGGGTTTCACTGACCTCCCGACACAAAACAACAAATTTTGTTTGATTATCTCTTTATTATAGCGCTTATGTTTTTCGAAAACAAAAAAGTTGCTCTATATGAGCAACCAAAATATGACTAAAAATCAATGAGTGCCAAACTGATTTGCAGGGCTTCATCAACCTTATCCATCATTTCATCATCCAGATGAGTTATTTTATCCGTTAATCTTTGCTTGTCAATCGTCCGAATTTGCTCCAGCAAAATAACGGAATCTCTTTCAAAACCGTAGCGTTTTGCATCAATTTCGACGTGGGTTGGTAATTTCGCTTTCTGTATTTGGGCTGTTATGGCTGCAACAATAGCAGTCGGGCTAAAGCGATTTCCGATATCGTTCTGGATCACTAAAACCGGGCGTACGCCGCCTTGCTCTGAGCCAACAACAGGAGATAAATCAGCAAAATAAACATCGCCGCGCTTTACAATCAAAATGATTATCCTCCGCTGACTAAGCGCTCAACGGTCGTTTCTGCTTCGCACTCAGCATAGTGAGCCTCAGAAGAGATATTCAAGTTGATTTTCGCCATTTCCATATACCCGCGTCTCATCAAATCACGGTTATGGCGAGTTGTCCGTTCGCTGACATACGCTCTCACTGCTTGTGATATCAGTTCGTTTCTGCTTCGTTTCTCCCGCATCGCTACACCATCCAATTCAGCTACTAAGTTTTCGGGCAAGCTGATTTTCATTTCGGTTCTTGCGCTGGATTCAGACAAAAAACATACACCTCCACCAAACTTACGGATACGACCAATTCATCCATCCAGACATAATGATACCATTATTCAAACGTCAAGCAAAGCTGTTTTATAAATTCTCTTTTTCCGGATGACGGCTACTTGTTTGTATTATCTTGCAGTAAAGGATTTCTTACTTCCATTATACTCTCATTTTCCAAAAACATACGGGGAACGCGGGAACTAATGGTACAAGGGACCTCGTAATTAATCGTCTCAAGCCGCCCGGCGATTTCATCCATCGTGATCGTTTCTTCATTCTGGCTGCCGATCAGGGTGACTTTGGTACCCGGCGGATAAGATTGATCTAATTCGACCATCAATTGATCCATGCAGATTCTTCCCGCGATGTTCATCCTTTTGCCGCCGATCAGCACAGACGTGCCGCTCAGCTTGCGGAGCCACCCGTCTGCATAGCCGATGGGAACCGTTCCGATCCATTGATCCTTCTCTGCCGTATATGTTGCGCCGTAGCTGACGCTTTCCCCTTTGCGGATCTTTTTCACATGGGATAACACAGAGTGCAGCGCAAAAGCCGGCTTTAATTGAAACGGAATTTCGCTTTGGATGTCAGCAGAAGGACGAAGACCGTACATACTGATGCCGAAACGAACCGCGTTAAAGAAGCCTTTTTTAAGGCGAAGTCCGGCGGCGCTGTTCGCGCAGTGCACCATCAATTCTTTTAAAGGGAGCGGAGCGATCAATGTTTTAAAGCGGTCAAACTGGAAGAGGAAATAATCTCTGTTTTTCTCATCCGCGGTAGCAAAATGGGTGAATACGCCTTTACAGACTAAACCGGGATTTTGGCTGAGGATTTTTAACACGCTTTGGATTTCTTCCTCCGTTTTGACTCCGAGTCTGTTCATGCCGGTGTCGACTTTCAGATGAAACGGCAATGTCGCACTTCCGAGGTGGCGCGCAGCTTCCTGAAGCCATTCAACAGAATACCCCGTGAGTGTTACGTCATACTCGGCAGCTGCTTGTACATATTCGGGCGGCACGGCGCCAAGCACGAGAATCGGCGCTGTAATGCCCCGTTTTCTCAATGAAATCGCTTCATCCAGTATGGCTACGGCAAGACAAGAGGCACCCGCTTCAAGCGCGGCTTTCCCAACTTCCAAATCTCCGTGGCCGTAAGCGTTCGCCTTTACAACCGCCATGAGATGGACGTTTTGCCCGATGTGTTTTTTCATATGCGTGACATTTTCTTTAATCGCGGACAGGTTGATTTCCGCCCACGTTTCTCTGTAAAAGGATGCTGTGTTCATTCGATACACTTCCTAGCATTAATTTCAATTCATATTGTTATTATCATACTAAAATTATTCTGCAAAGTGAAATGGAATCAAAAAAGAGACCGACAGCGGCGGCCTCTTTTTTGACATTATTTTGACGACTGTCCCTGCATGCTTTTGGCGGCGGCCACCATTTCATCTTTTGTCAGATCCTGTGATGACAGAAGATAATCGACTCCGTCATATGTCCACGTTAAAGACGTATCAGATAATGCGGCCACCGTGAAGCCGAGATTAACCGGTTCGCCTTTCAGCGTGACGGCAGAGGCGGCTTTTGCAATATGGGCTTTTTCTTGAATAAGGGTGAAGGATTTTTCTCCGCCGTAAGTCATGACGATCCGTTTGCCGTCCGCCGTTGAAATATCTTTCTCTTCAAGCTTTTTGACGCCGGCCGGCACTTGAAGCGGTGTTTTGACCGCAAATGAATCAGACGGCTTGGCGCTTGTGGCGACGTCCATCTGGGAAAGCGTCATATTTTTCTTCTCGTCAAAAGAGTCTTTATCAAACGGTTTGTTGAATTCAAAGCTTTTGAATTCGACTTTCACCATCACTTTCCGGTCTGTATCCATCACTTTGACGAGCGACGGGCTCATGTCCTTTTTGTTGAAAGTGATTTCCTGAGTCGGCAGCATTTTGTTGTGCTGATAGTTTGTTTTTGTTTCAAACGTGTACTTTTTATCTTTGGCGGAATAGACGGCGTCTTTGTCATGCTGCACGTCCTTTACAAGTGACTCAAACAAATATACTTGGCTGCTGTTATTCGGCCAATCGCTTTGGAACCTGAAGCTCTTATTTAAAGACGGCGTAAGGACAAAGACTCCGTTGGCGTTCCGTAAAATGACTTGGTTTTGGTCTTTTTTCGGATTTTCCAGATAGACCCGGTACAGGGAAGGTTTTTTATGCCAGATTTCCACATTGTATACTTGCGGATCACTCCCCGTCTGAATGGTCATTTTGGCTTTCGCTTTGTACGAGGTGTATTCTTTCGCCTTCTTATCTAAACCGTTCACGATATCTTCCTGTGATTTTTGGCCGCAGGCCGAAAGAATAAGGACGGCAAGCAGTCCCGTTAAAAGCAAAACAAAGCTTTTTCTCACCTTTTTTCAACCCCTTCTTCTCAATTGATGTAAAGGGAAGAAATCGCTTGTTTGACTTTAACGGTACGCCCTGAACGGACGGACGCGTACCATAAAAGCCTCAAACAACTTGTCTCCCTTAATGCACTATCAAATATATGAAGGGGTTTCGGCTAATATGCAGACTAGCGTGACAACCTTTCAATCACGACCTGTGCCGCGGCGTATTCTTTTGTATGGGTAATGGAGACGTGAACCGCCGCGCCGTCCAGCTTGGCGCAGGTCAGCACCGGCTTGCCCGCCGTGTCGTTTCCGGTTTCAATATCCTGAAAGCTGAGCTCTTTGCCGATACCTGTGCCGTATGCTTTCGAAAAGGCTTCTTTTGCCGCAAATCTTCCCGCGAGAAATTCAATTTTCCTTTTATCCGACAGCAATGTAAAACGGGCGTATTCAGCCTCCGTCAATATTCTTTGCGGAAACCTCGCCTGCCGGCTCATCATGTTTTCAATTCTGTGCAGTTCAACGATGTCGATTCCGATTCCGAAAATCATGTGAATTCCTCCTAAAAGTCCGTACTAAAAAACGGTTTATGTCATAAACGTGTTACTATATATGTAACAAATCAGATGCAAAGGGGCTTGCGATGTTTATACGTACGGAAAATTTCCAGACTTTTATCAGACGTTATCCGGCCGTCAGCTGTATCTTGGCGCTGCAGGCGTTCTTGTGGCTGTTTTTCAGTATGCCGCTTCATTCCGTCATGATGTGGTCAGATGCAGTGACCGGCTATAATTACGGCGTTTCCTCGGGAGAATGGTGGCGGCTGGTGACACCGATGTTTTTACATGCGAATTTCACTCACCTTTTGTTTAACTCCATGTCTCTCTTTTTATTCGCGCCCCCGCTGGAGCAGATGCTCGGAAAAGTCCGTTTTTTGATTGTGTACATCGCATCGGGCATTATCGGCAATATCGGCACGTATCTTGCCGAACCGCTTGATTATGTGCATGTCGGCGCATCCGGCGCGATCTTCGGACTTTTCGGCGTGTATGTGTTTTTGACTGTTTTCCGCAAGGAGCTGATCGGCCGGGATCAGTCGAAAATGATTATGACCCTGCTTATCATCGCGGTGCTGTCGACGTTTATCAACTCTAATATTAACATTATGGCGCATTTGTTCGGACTGGCAGGCGGATTTTTGCTTTCCTTTTTATGCGTGCAGCAAAAAAAGCGGCGGTATTAACCGTCCGCTTTTTCATATGAATACCAGCGCCCGATGCGTTCGGCATCTTCCTCGCTGACATCCTTCAGCATGACATGCTCCATGTGGTGAGCTGATTTCACTGCGGTAGCCACAGATGCGAGCCGCCTTCTTTTTTGCAGAAAGGAGCGGCTGACTTCAAACATCTGCATTCTTCTTCTCAGCATAATCGTGGTCGTCTTCCCGACCAGCCTCGTGGTAATCTGAAGCCTGCCGCCGTTTATGCACCATGACGCTGTCCTAAACGAGGCATATCCAAGCACCAGTTCGACGGGAAGCACAAGGAGCGATGCATATCCCCACGGCTTAAACAGAATACAAAGCGGGATGATCACGAAAACCGAGAAGATTATGGATCGGAATAAATACCGGCGCAGCGCCCTTTTCGGCAAATGATTCCGGTTTTCTTCCAGCACGTAATCCGGTGTGAAACCGTTCAGCATCACTCCGAGCTTTGATTTGCGGATGATCGGAAACAGAATCGTCTGTGCTCCTTCTTTCTCATTCCCCGCACTGCCTGCGCTGACAATCGCCACCGTCGCGTATCCGAATAATTGCCTGATCACATTTTCTTTCATTTTAATGGCTTGGATTTTACGGAGCGGGATTGTCACTTGATGTTTTTCAATAATTCCTCTCGTAATGACCAATTCGTGTTCCTTTTTTCTATTTTAAAGTTGGCATGCTTGATCATCATACCGGCGATGCTTAACAGCCAGGCGATGAACAATCCTATGAAAATGATCACGGCGTATATACCGATGCTCGCATGCTTGAGAAAAGAAAACCTGTCATAGAGCCAGTCCATCGGAAGTACTTCATCAATCTGAGAAAAGAGGGCGAATACCGCTGAGATGATGACACCGATTCCCCCGGATGTTGAGGCGGCCATAAGCAGCTCACCTACAGACAATCGGTAAACGGATTGCACATCTTCCCCGCGCATCGGCTCCTGCTCCGCTGCGGTCTCCCCTCGTTCTTCTTGTTCCGCTTTTTGCTGAAAAACAGCCGCTCTGATCCGTTCCGCCTCTTCCACAGTAATGGCGGATAAGACGGCCTCGGCGTTTTTCCCGTCGCCGGCCGTTTCGATTTGAAGCTTAACAAGCTTAAAAAGCTGCTGAATGATGCCGGCACTCGTATTCATTGATTGAATCCGGTCAATGGAGATGTATCTCTTTTTCGTAAAAAACAAGCCTTCTTCAATTCTGAATTCTCCGTCCTCAATCCGGTATGTGAATTTTCTCCATTCGATCACACTAGCCGTAATCAGCCAGATAAGCAGGACGGCGAGCGCAATGCCTCCGTAAAAGCGGATGAAGTGGTTGGAATTAACAATATAGACGAGAAAAAATGGCAGAATAATGTTTTTAATGGTTTCGATAATAATATGGAATAAGTTCAAAATCACGGCCGCCGGGTGCAGACGTTTCGGCTCAGACATCATCTTCCGTCACCCTTGCCAGACGGGAAATGGAATCCCTCAGCCGGTCAGCTTCCTCCATATCAAGCGCCGGAATGGAATGAACGGTTGCCGCCGTGGAGATTTTGACTGAGGCCAGACGGTACCTTCTGAGGAGCGGGCCTTGTGAAGTATCTACGTGCTGCACCCTCACCATCGGCACAATGACCCGTTTGACAATAAAAATGCCGGATTGAATATCAATTTCATTTTCATGGACTTCATAGCGCCAGATCCTGTGCCTGATTTTCGGTATGGCATAGACGGATATCACTGAACCGAATATCCAAATGATGCCGAGGACTCCGGTGATCCAATACGGCCAATGGAAGAAATGGCTTAAAACAGCTGCTGCTATAACGGCCAGAAGACAGAAGGCGGACAGGATGATTTCCTGAAGACGCCAGACTTTTAAGCCGCTTGGACTGATTCGATTTTTTGGCTGTGCTCTCAACATACCTACCTCCCATTTTTTATCATACATACAAATACGGCTGATTTGCAAAAAAGATTCACTTTCCGGCATATCAAAAAAAAGCGGACCCCCGTAAAAGGGTCCGCTTCCTGTGTTTTAGTATGATTTTTCTGGCGTCTGTCACCTGAAGAACGGCGGTCGCTTGAGCGTTTTTATCGTAGGAAGAACGGTTGTTGTTTTCCCTTTGCCGCCGCGGTAGCCGCCGCCTTGACCGTCTCTGCGCTTAGAAGTACGCTGGTTTTTATAGCGTTTGCTGACCATCGGCGCTTCATCAGTGAGGCGTACAGGCGTGCTGTCCGGCTCTTTTGTCGCCATTTTAATGGCTGCAGCCACAACTGTCACTGCATCATGATCTTCTAACAATTCCGCAGCTGCCGTCATGTAGAAGTTCAGGTTGTTTTCGCTGATCGCCGTGCGCAGACGGTCAACCGTCACCTGCTGCTGTCCTTCTAATGCTTCGTCAAGCGTCGGCTCTTTCATGCGGTCCATTTTGCGTTTTGTCGTTTGTTCAATCGCGCGAAGCATGCTTTTCTCACGCGGTGTGATAAACGTCATCGCCATACCCGTTTTTCCTGCACGGCCCGTTCTTCCGATACGGTGAACGTAGCTTTCAGGATCTTGAGGCACGTCAAAGTTGTAAACGTGGGTAACGCCTGAGATATCAAGTCCGCGGGCGGCAACGTCAGTCGCTACAAGCACTTCGATCGCACCTTCTTTAAATTTACGAAGCGCAACCATACGTTTCGCCTGCGTTAAGTCGCCGTGAATTCCTTCAGCTGCATATCCGCGAAGGTTCAGGGCTTCAGCAAGCTCATCGACACGGCGTTTCGTACGTCCGAATACGATCGCAAGTTCCGGAGACTGAATGTCAAGAAGACGAGTCAGCGTATCGAATTTTTTGCGCTCCTGCACTTCCAAGTAGAACTGCTGAATGTTGGACACAGTCATTTCTTTCGCTTTTACTTTTACGTGTTCCGGCTCAGTCATGAAACGCTCTGCGATCCGTTTGATCGGCGCAGGCATTGTTGCTGAGAATAAGAGCGTTTGGTGGTCGCTCGGCACGTTTGAGAGAATGGATTCAATATCATCAATGAATCCCATGTTCAGCATTTCATCAGCCTCATCCATGACAACCGTATTCACGTTGTTTAAACGGATCGTGCGGCGGTTGATATGGTCAAGAAGACGCCCCGGCGTACCTACGATGATATGCGGGTTTTTCTTCAATGCGCGGATCTGACGTCCGATATCCTGGCCGCCGTAAATAGGCAGTACTTTCGCACGCTTATCTTGTCCGATTTTATATAACTCTTCAGATACTTGAATGGCTAATTCACGGGTTGGCGCGATTACGATTGCTTGAATATTAGGAGACTCGGGGTTCATTTTTTCAACAAGGGGTATACCGAACGCAGCTGTTTTACCTGTACCTGTTTGCGCTTGTCCGATGACATCTTTATTTAAAAGTCCGAGCGGAATCGTTTGTGCCTGGATCGGTGTTGCTTCTTCAAATCCCATACGATTGATTGATTTCATGAGATCAGAACTTAATTGGAAATCTTGAAACGTTATAGTCAAATTATTCAAACTCCTTCTGATTGCTGTTTCAGTAATGTCGTGATTTACCACTAAAAACTGCCCTTTCATCCAAAGGACAGGATCATACGTATACAAAGCCCGAATTACTTTACGTTTAATCTTACCATTACACTATGTGTTTTTCAATAAGGCGAGATGGTCAGGCGGCCGGAAGCGGCCTGACCGGATTCTTCCCGCGAACGAGGCCGGACCCCGCGCCGGACGGGATTTCCCAGCCGGCGGCCTTTCTTTTTCATACGGACAGAATTATTTCACCCTGAATTAGTTTCTTCATTTTTGTATATTTTTATGATGCTGATCGGTATTTTTTCAGTTCTTCTCTAATAAATCTTTAACGATTTCTTCGAGCTTCATACCTCTCGATGCTTTAAACAGAAGAAGATCCCCGGAAGCGGTCTTTTCCTGTATGGCGCAAAGCAGTTCTTTTTTGTCAAGATAATGGCTGACGCGCCCTTCTTCAAAATGCCGGCGCGCTCCGTCAGCGATGAATGCGCCGAGTGTGCCGTAAGTAAATACATGGTCGATTTCCGCCGGATTGATCGCAGCTCCGCATTCTTCGTGGAATGCTTTTTCTTCATCACCGAGTTCAAGCATATCACCGAGCACGAGCATTTTCTTCCGATAGCCTTTCATCGTTTCGATTAATTCGACCGCCGCTTTCATTGACGTCGGGCTCGCATTATACGCGTCGTTTACGATCGAGATGCCGTTGTCCGTTTTGACCAGTTCCAATCTCATCCCCGTCACTTTCAGGCGGCTCAGTCCCAGAGCGGCATTTTCCGGCGTAATGCCGAAATAGATGCCGGCGGCGTATGCAGCCATGGCATTCATCACATTATGTCTGCCGAGAACGGGAATAAAGAAAGAACGGTCGATCCCGTCGATATTGAAGTACGTGCCTTCTTCCGCCTGTTTTATTTCTTTCAGGCGGAGATCATTGTCAGCGCCTGCGCCGTATGTCGTTGTCCGGCAAGTGTACGCCTTTTCGCGGAGCAGCGGCTCATCCCCGAAATAAAACAGAACGCCGTCTTCCCGAAGTCCATTTATAATTTCAAGTTTCGCCTCCGCAATTCCTTCTCTTGAGCCTAAATCCTGCATGTGGGATTCGCCTATATTGGTAATGACGGCAGCTTCCGGTTCAGCAAGACGGCTCAGGAAATCAATTTCGCCTCTCGCGCTCATTCCCATTTCTAAAACGGCGATTTCTGTATCTTCAGGCATGGCAAGCACGGTCAGCGGCAGGCCGATATGGTTGTTGAAATTGCCGGCGGTTTTGTGAACGCGGTACTGAGTGCCGAGAACGGCGTGAAGCATGTCTTTCGTTGTCGTTTTTCCGTTGCTCCCGGTCACCCCGATAACCCGTGTGCCGAGTTCTTTCAAATAAGCTTTTGCCAATGTCTGCAGCGCCTCCAGCGTGTCATCGACAAGGATGACCGCACGCTCTTCCGGCGGATTCGGTTCAGAGCGGTCCCACAACACCGCGGAAACGCCTTTTTCGAATGCTTGCGGCACAAAAGTGTGGCCGTTAAAATGCTCGCCTTTTAAAGGAATGAACAGCTGATTTTTTTCCAAAGTCCGCGTATCGGTTGCGGCGCCCTCAATCATGGTTTGTTCAAATACAGGATTTGTCAGTGTGCCTTTGACCATGTCGGCGATTCGTTTTACAGTTCGCTTTATCAAAGGTGGCACCTCGCTTTCTGAAAATGTTGTCTGTTACGGGAAAAGACACTGCCCCTTCAGGCAGTGTCCGTCTTCATTAAAATGTATGTTTAATCAGCTGTTTTTCGGCATGGCGTTCTTTTGCCAGCTCAACCAGCTGTTCGATCAGATCACTGTAATCTACGCCTGCTTCTTTCCAAAGCAGCGGGAACATGCTGAATGGCGTAAAGCCCGGCATTGTGTTCACTTCGTTAATGAGCACTTGACCGTCATTGGTCAGGAAGAAATCGGCGCGGACAAGGCCTGATCCATCAATCGCTTTGAAGGCTTTAATCGCCATCTCGCTGATTACCGCATATTGTTCATTCGTCACTTGCGCGGGAATCATTAAATCCGTGTCGCCGTCTTCATATTTCGCTTTGTAATCGTAAAAGTCGGTTTTCGGTGCGATTTCACCGACGGCGGAACATTTCGGTTCGTCATTTCCGAGCACGCCGATTTCGATTTCTCTGCCGGCGATTCCTTCTTCCACCACAATTTTCCGGTCATACTCAAAAGCCAGTTCGAAGGCTTTTTCAAGCTCTTCACAGTTTCGGCATTTGCTGATTCCGACGCTTGACCCGAGGTTCGCCGGTTTGACGAAGCACGGATATCCCAGCTCCTCTTCAACCTGCTGTAAGCAGCTGTCCGGCGTCTGTTTCCAGTCCTTTTTTAAAAAAGCGGCGTACTTCGCCTGCGGAAGCCCCGCTTGAGCAAACAAATGCTTCATGATGACTTTATCCATGCCGGCTGATGATGCAAGCACGCCGTTGCCGACATAAGGAACGTTCAGCAATTCCAGCAGACCCTGAATCGTGCCGTCTTCACCGTTCGGTCCGTGGAGAAGCGGAAATACGACATCGATCGGCGCCTTTTCGTCAGGCGACGCTTCAGGAAACATTTCCCGGTTCAATGCTGATAGAGCGAAACTTTCACCGTTTTGTTCCAGCTGAAGCATTTTCACGTTGGAAACCGGCTCAGTCAGCAGCGGGCCTCTTTGCCATTCTCCTTTTTCAGTGATGTAAATCGGATGTATATCAAACTTCTCAGTATTAAGCGCTTTTGTTACAGCTAATGCTGTCTGCAGCGATACATTGTGTTCGGCTGACTTTCCGCCGTACACCAATCCTAGACTTGTTTTCAATGGATATTCCCCCCACAACAATTCATCTTTACTATCTTATCACTTTCCTCAGAAAATGATCTAATTATTTTTGGGCATTCTGAATATGAAAGCATTTGTATGTAATTCCTTTTTATTTTATATTAAAATGGCATGGAAAAGGAGATGTGTCATATGAAAAAAATCAGTACAACAGAACAATTTAATGAACTTATTCAATCCGACAAGGAAATCATCGTGAAATTTTTCGCTGACTGGTGCCCTGACTGCACGCGCATGAATATGTTCATCGGCGATATTTTGGAAGAATATAATCAAAATGATTGGTATGAGCTGAACAGAGACGAGCTCCCTGAGCTTGCCGACAAATATCAGGTAATGGGCATACCGAGCCTTCTGATCTTTAAAAACGGCGAAAAGAAAGCGCATCTTCACAGCGCAAACGCGAAAACGCCCGAAGAAGTCACAGAGTTTTTATCACAGCATATTTAATTCGTTTCACGATCTTTGTTTATGACTTCAGGCTCTACATGAACATGGACATGAGTCACATCATGTTCATGTTTTATTGCATATTCGACTTCATCGGCTACTTCATGGCCTTCTTTCACAGACAGTCCCGGATCTACCGTAATGACCATTTCCACATGAACCGTGCTCCCCAAATACCTTGCTTTCACATCCTTCAGCCTGCTGACCTCTTTTATTTCTTTCACTGTGTGTTTATACGGCTCCAAATCTTTCAGATCAAACCCGTCCGTTAATGAGTGGGAAGCATCTTTGAAGATGTCCCATGCCGTCTTACAGATGATAATTCCGATCAGAAAAGCAATGACCGGATCAATCCACGGCAGATGAAGCCGGGCCGTTAAGACGCCTATAAACGCCCCAATACTGACATAGGCGTCAGAACGGCTGTCTTTCGCCGCCGCATGAAGCGCAGAACTTTTAATCCGATCCGCAAGACGGCTGTTATATACATACATGCCGTACATGACAATCGCGCTTCCGAGCGCCGTCCATGCCGCAATGAAGCTCGGCTCGGCCTCCGTTCCGCTGACAATCGCCTTTGCTCCTCCGATCAGCACTTCAATACCGACCGCCATCATAATAAAAGACGCAATTAATGAAGAAATTGTTTCAGCCCGATAATGTCCGTAGGCATGATCACTGTCCGCGGGGCGCTGGGAAATCCGGAGCCCGATCAGCACAGCCAGTGATGCGACAATATCCGTAGCATTATTTAACCCGTCCGCTCTGAGCGCTTCGGAATGATAAATAAGACCGATCACCAGTTTGACGGCGGCAAGGATGAGGTACGCGGCGATATTAAGAATCGCGCCTTTTTCGCCCCGTTTTAAGTTTGCCGTTTGATCATTCATGTAAGGACTCCTCCATTCTCATTCATAGTATGGATGGAAAAGCGGAAAAATAGCAGCTTTGATCTGACCAAATGCAATATTCGACAGCATTATTCCCCGGGAAACTTTTGTCGAAAAATTGGCGGTATTTTTCCTTTACATATGAATATGTCCATTGTATACTTTCATTAACTGATAATGATTATCAATATCATTTGATTAGGAGGGTAATCATGAGGTCTTCTCCTCAGCTCAGATCATCCGTTGAAGGACGAAAAAAACATCTGATCCATTTGCTGATCAATAACGGAATATACAAAAAGTCGGAACGGCATTTATATGAATTATCGCTTGGAGAATTAGAAAGCGAATACAAATATGTAAGGAAGGTGCGGGCTCATGGCGAAACGTAAAATAAAAACATACGAACAGCTGATAAAAGAAAACAAGGCGGCCATTATGAAAAATCAAAAGCTGATGAATGTAATCTATGACAGAATTGACCGCAAGCATCAAAAACTGCTCCGGCACAACAGCCATACATAAAAAGAGCCTTTTTCAGGCTCTTTTTTTATTGCTCAAAGGCTTCTGCCGCTAATTTGCCGATGACCGCATCGTCCATCGGCGGATTGTGAAGGCCGGCCCGGGCATCCCGATAATACCGCTGAAGCGGATTATTTCGCTCCAGGCTTTTTGCGCCGGTGATTCTCATTGCTTTGTCAACAACAGAAAGGACGGCATTTGTCACAATATGTTTTGCCGCGCCGAGCTCGCTTTTGATGAAAGGGCGGCGTTTCGGGTCATCATACATTTGCGCCGCCGTAAAGAGAAACTGTCTCGCTTTTAACAATTCAAGCTCCATTTCCCCGACACGCTGCTGAACGGCCGGCACGTCTTTAATCGGTCCGTTCAGGCTGTTCGGCGAATATTCGGATGCAAACCGGACGGCATAGTCCCTTGCCGCTTGAGCGATGCCCAGATAAGCAGCGGGAATGTGAAGCAGCCAGCCATTCACTTTCGCCGCTCTCGGCCCGCTGATAAGCTCCACAAGCCGCTCGTCACTGACCGTGACATGATCTAAAAGGAGATCATGGCTTCCGGTCGCCTTCATGGCAATCATATCCCATGTTTCTTCGACTGAAACGCCTGCCTGATCTTTATGAATGAGAAAAACACCGGTCGTTTGTTTTCTTCAATCCATGCCGTCACAAGCATATAATCCAAAGTCAGCGAAAGGGTTGTAAAGGTTTTTCGGCCGTTCAGCACCCATTTTCCCTCTTTTTTGACAGCGGAGGTGCCGGGTCTTCCTCCCCTCGTCGGACTGCCGGTCTGCCGTTCCGTCGCTGCCCTGTTCAGGACGGCTCCCTTTTTCACCTCTTCTGTGATAAATGAAAAGACATCTTCATCCCAGCTGTTTCCTTCTCCGAGCTCACCCATGACGGATAAATGCCAGCCGATTCCGAGAGCAACGGCCGCGTCTCCCTGCGCCAGCCGTTCCTGAAGCAGCACCATATCATAAACGGAAATGCCTGCACCTCCGAATGCCTCAGGTACCGTTAACGCCGTATATCCCGCGTCGCGCAGTCTTTGAATTTTCTCCGTGGGAAAACGGCCCGCCTCGTCATCAAGCGCGGCTGTTTTTTGAAATTCGTCTGCAAGCAGGCCGATTTTTTCCATCCATTCCCGCTGCCGTTCATTCTGTATCCATAAAGACACTGGAATCCCCCCATTATAATTCCGATAAAGTTAATAAGTATTATAGAGATTCAAGTCTCGTTTCGCAACTGTGAGGCTGTACAAAAAAAACACGCTATTCCATGGAATAGCGCGTTCAGACTGCTTCCGGGCCGCGGTCCTGCTTGAGCCCGAGATAAATCAGCATATATGTGAGATAACCCATCGTCATCACAAGCCCGCCAAAGAAAAAGCTTGAAAAAATCGGCTCTTCAAACGCGGTAACCGCCGCAAGCACGATCCAGCTTGCATACAGGTAGATGATGAAATAACGGAATCCCGTCTTCATTTTATATAAGAGAAACAGCCCCACTGTAGAAAACAAACCCAGCGCAAGCCTGAAATAAACTAGATGTTCGAATTGAAACATGAATGACACAAAGGAAAAACCAAGCAATAACACAATCGGTAATGCGGTAATAAAATTTCTCAAGTGAGCACCTCCGTCATTACCTTTATTATAAATCAAAATAGCATAAATTATTGATTTATCGTGATCTTTTTCACAAAAATGTCATTCCTTTACTTTATACCCGAACATCGCGTTTGCAAAAGCTCCACCAAGCGACGGCTAAAAAGAATACGATATGGATAATGATAATGCCTGCGGAAAATAATGGCGTCATTCCCGCAAACAGCGGCTTCGCCCCGCTCATATATTGCGTCAGGTCAGTATTTGCGAACAGCAGAAAACTTCCCCATTTGTTTTGGAAGAGCGACATAATCGTCACGAGTGATTTTGCGCCGTACAGCACGATAAATGACAAAATGACGGCCGTTGCGCTGTTTCGGAATACAGAAGAACACAACAAGCCAAAGCATGCCATCGCAAACGCCTCGACCCAGTTCGTGCCGATTACTTTCAGGGTGTTCACAAGAAGCGTCCCTGATTCAGATGTCACCGACACTCCGAAGAAAGCCATGCCGAACAGCAGAGACAGAATATAGTACGCCGCGTACAGGTACAAGCTGACCAAAAATACGGTAATGAGTTTAGATACAAAAATCCGCTCCCGCTTTACCGGGCGGATTAACAAAAATTTGATCGTTTTCTTATCAAATTCAGCGGAAATGATCGTCGCCGCGATCACGATTGTTAATGCCTCAAGCAGAATATTCAGCCCGGGGGCGTACGCCATATAGCCGATGAAATTCTCATCCGTTCCGGAACTGATGACAAGCCGTTTAATGACAAGCGCCATAATAAATTGGAGAACGGCCATCAGAATCAGCGCCACTAATGAGACTTTTCGGTTAAAGAGCTTCATATGCTCATTCGCTGTCAATTTAAACATTCGTCTCCCCCTCCTCTTGAAGCGCCGTCGTCACTTTCATGAATTCATCCTCCAGCGATTCCGCATACGGCATGATGGAATACACGAGAAAGTCTTGTCCGACGAGCGCACGGTTTAATGCCGGGATGTCCTTCTTCGCTACGGTGACGGTAATGCTCCCGCCGTTTTTCTTCGGAACGAATTGCTGCTGGGACAGCCATTCGAATGCTGCGTCAGCCGGCTGAATGTCGAGGATGGCTTTTTCTTCTTTTTCCGCAGCGCCGCGCAGAACAACCTCTGTTTTGATCTCACCTTTTTGAATGATGATGACACGGTCGCAAAGGTCCTCCACTTCACGCAATAAATGCGTCGCAAAAAGGATGCTCGTCCCTTCAAGCTCCGCGAGTTCCTTTAAGTGATCGCGGAAATCCTTCATTCCGCCGGGATCAAGCCCGTTTGTCGGTTCATCTAAAATGAGCAGATTCGGACGGTGAAGAATGGCCTGTGCAATCCCGAGACGCTGACGCATGCCAAGGGAATACGTTTTAACTTTGTCATGAACGGCATTTGTGAGCCCGACCCGCTCGATGACTTCCTGAAGCCTGTCCTCTTTGATGTTTTTGTGCATGTTGGCAAAGTGCTTCAGATTTTCCCACCCCGTCAGGTACGGGTAGAATTCAGGATTTTCCACGATCGCTCCGACGGATTCAAGCGCTTTTTCGAAATCAGCATCGTGCTGAAAGCCGTTAATTGTAATCGTGCCGCTGTTTTCTTTAAAAGGCCGACGATGATTCGGATAAGTGTGGTTTTTCCCGACCCGTTCGGACCGAGCAAACCGATGATCTCGCCCTGCCTGACATCCATGCTGATGTTTTTAAAATGTGCTTTTTGCCTATTGTTTTGTCAAGGCCTTCAATATGTAAAATCGGCTCAGTCATACAGCCTTCCTCCTTTTTCACAAAAAATAAACAGTGCCCGTACATAGGCACTGTCTGCATTATAACATTAGTCATATATTCGTGAAGAGCCGGAGCCGACGTTATGTCTTATCAGGAGCCGGTCCGTTTTTTTCCTTGTCCTCATTATTGACGACATCCAGAATATCAAGCAGGAACACAAAAATCGGAATTCCGATAATCAAGCCCCAAATGCCGAAGAAATGTTCTGAGAAAATCAGAACCGTAAAGGTAAAAAAGATCGGCAGTTCCGTTTTCGCTGACATCAGTTTCGGATTAAGGAAGTACGTCTCAATCGCATGGATGACGAAAATGACCAGCACGATGTAGATGACATACGCTGCGCCGCCCGTCGTATACGCGATGATGCTGAGCGGAATGAGCGAAATCACCACACCCGCAACGGGAATAAGCCCGAGGAAAAAGACCATGATGGACAGGCCGAACAGCTGCGGAAAATGCAGAATGGCCAATGCGATCAAGGTGAGGATACAGTTCACCAGCGCGATAATAAATTGGGCTTCAAGCACTTTGCCGAATGTTCTCGCAAATTTGCTGCCGAAATAAGCAAGTTCGTAGTAAAAACAGACAGCTTGCTGTGCTGAAATTTTTTCATAAACTCCGTGAGCCGCTTTTTCTCGAACAGGAAAAACATGCTGAGAATCAGTGACATCACGACCTGCAAACCGAAAGTGCTGATATCGGCCAAGTATGTATACAGTACATTAAAACCTTCTTTTACATAGGAACCGATATTGATATCGCCGAACACGCTCGATATCTCATCATAAAACGGAATGACATCGGGATGATACGCGATGTGCTTGATCTGCTTAATCAGCTGTTCAATCTGCTTGGCAACAATCGGGTAAAAGACAAAGCCTCCGACAGTCGCCCCGACAGCCAGCGCAATATATAAAATGGTGATGACCACCCTCTGGCTGATCCGGAAAAAATGGTTCAACACATGCCGGATGACAGTCTCCAGCCGATCCATCAGAAAAGTAAAAATAAACGTAAGCAAAATCAAATTAATCATACTTCGGAATACAACTAACACCCCAGTCAAAACAAGAAAAACGGAAAAACGTCTGACACCCGGATGCTGAAAAAATTTAAAAATAGCCGCCATTTATACACTCCTGCTAGGACAAAAAGCCCTTAGATTTCATCTTTCACTCTCTAATTGTAAATTATATAACAAAATGACGCTAAGGTCTTTGTCCACCTCCTAATAAATTTAAACAAATTTATCTTTTTTACTCATGGCAGCCGAAAAAAAGAACGGCATGCCGGATGCATGCCGTTCCTTTCCTTTTATACCGCCGTTTTCATTTCTTTTACGGCCTGTGTGCTTTTCGCTTCGTCAAACTCATTTTCGCTCTTGGCTACGATGATGGTGGCGATTCCGTTTCCGATCAGGTTGACGATCGCCCTTCCTTCACTCATAAAGCGGTCAACGCCGAGGAGCAGCGCCAGTCCCTCCAGCGGAATAACCTGAAGCGCCGATAAAGTGGAGGCGAGCACGATAAATCCGCTTCCGGTTACGCCCGCCGCGCCTTTTGATGTCAGCATCAGCACGAGAATGATCGTAACCTGCTGGCCGATGGTAAGGTCAACGCCGAATACCTGCGCCAGAAAAACCGTCGCCATGGACAGATAAATCGAGGTGCCGTCCAGGTTAAAAGAATATCCCGTCGGAATGACAAGGCCGACAACCGATTTGGAACAGCCGTAACGCTCCATTTTATCCATCATCCGCGGAAGGACGGACTCAGAAGAACTTGTGCCGAGAACGATGAGCAGTTCATCTTTAATAAAACGGAGATAGTTCCACAAGCTGAAACCGAATAGTTTGCAAATGATATTCAAAGCGACAAATACAAACAGGAACATCGTAACGTATACAGACAGCATCAGACTCGCCAGCGGCTTGATGGAATCAAGGCCGAAGTGACCGATCGTATAGGCCATGGCCCCGAATGCGCCGATCGGCGCCGCGCGCATGATGTAGCCGATGATTTTGAAAAAAACGTGCGACAGTTTATCGAAGAAATCAATAATGCTTTTGCCTCTTTCACCGAGCGCCGCCAGGCCGACACCGAATAAAACAGAAAAGAATAAGACCTGAAGAATGTCGCCTTTTGCGAAAGCGTCAACCATATTTGACGGAACGATGTGAGTGATAAATTCAATCCAGTCAATCCCCTGTCCCCCGTTTTGGGTGTACTGAGAGACATCCCCTTTTTCAAGCTTGCTGTAATCAAGGCCCTCACCGGGTTTCATGATATTGACGACCAGAAGTCCGATAATAAGGGCAATGGTGGTCACGACTTCAAAATAAATAAATGCTTTTCCCCCGACTTTGCCGACTTTTTTCATGTCTCCCATCTTGGCGATGCCAAGCACGATCGTCAGGAATATGATCGGTGCGATAATCATTTTTACCGCATTGATAAATGTATCGCCGAGCGGCTTCATCTGCTTCCCGGCATCAGGCCATACGAGTCCGACAATGACGCCGATAATAACCGCCGTGATGACCTGCACCGTAAGATTTTTGAAAATTTTCATCCCTACTCCCCCTTGCCTCTCGCTGCGTCTATACAAAAATGATAGCGTTTTCATATAAGGAGGGGAAGCTTATGATCATAACGGACATTTTGGTCTTTTTGGTCTCGGCTAGCGGACGAATTTGTAGCGGTTAACCGGCCGTCCCACTCCCCCGTATTGAATGTCGAGCTTAATCTGGCCGTCCTTCTCAAGAAAATCAAGATAACGCCGCGCCGTCACCCTTGCGATTCCGAGCGCTTTGGCGGCTTCTTCAGCTGAAAGCGGCTCCGTCTGCTGTTTTATATAGGTCAAAATTTCATTCATCGTAAAATGATTTAACCCCTTCGGCAGATCCCGGGACGGATTTTGCGGAATTTTAAGCAGCATGTCAAGCTGCTCTTGCGACATGGTGTCATGCTCTTCAATTTTCCGTTTATATTGTTTATAGTTTTCGAGCGCCTGCCTCATCCGCTCCAGCTTAAACGGCTTCAAAATATAGTCGGCCGCACCGTTTTGCAGCATAAGCTGGATTGTTTCTTTGTCTTTTGCGGCCGAGACGATGATGACGTCCACTTCGAGCTTTTGTTTTCTGATTTCCTGGAGTGTTTTAATTCCGTCTTTTTTCGGCATGTATACGTCTAATACCACGAGCCCGGGCCGCAGATCTTTTATAAGCCTGATTCCCTCGTCTCCGTCAGCGGCCGTGGCGATGACGCTGAACCCCGAAACACCGGTGATAAATTCTTTATTCACCTCCTGCACCATCGGATCATCTTCAATAAGCAGCACCTTGATGTCCATCGAATGATTCCTCCCCCTTCATCGGAAATAATATAGAAAATGCCGTTCCCTGTCCCTGCCGTGTGTCGACTTCAATCACGCCCATCCCTTTGTCGACGATTTGTTTGACGAGGTACAAGCCGTATCCCGTTCCTCCCGTTTTATTGACGGTAAACCCTTTTTCATAAAGGCGCGGGATGTGCTGATCGGAAATCCCGCTTCCGTTGTCTTCTATTAATATAGCAAGCACTTCATCATTTTGCTCGATACTGATGTCAATATGTTTGTCCTCCGTGTCCGCTGTTTCGAATGCGCCGAACGCATTTTCAATTAAATTGCCGAGCAGGACGACGATGTCATGCTGGTCGACATGCTCCGGAAATGCCGAGAAACTGCTGTTTTCATCAATTTTCACAGAAATGCCAAGCTCTTTTCCTCTTTTGATTTTGCTTAACAGCAGCCCCGCCGCAGCGTCATTCTGAATGGCCTGATGAAGAAAATCAGTGACGCTTTCTTGTTCTGATGATTCCTTAAAAGCAAGCTGGAGCGCTTTTTCTGATTTTCCGAGCTGAATCAGCCCCGCGATGGTGTGAAGCTTGTTCATATGTTCATGATTTTGGACTCTGAGCGCATCGACAAAATTTTTCACACCTGTCAGTTCTTCCGCCATTTTCGCCGCTTCCGTCCTGTCCTGAAAAATGGCGACGGCTCCGATGACCTTCTTTTTCATGACGATCGGAATTCTGCTGCTCATGATCACCTTTCCGCTGACTTGGATTTCTTCATTATATACGGCTCGGTTCCGCTCGACGATTTCTGGGAGCCGCGAATCTTTTAACACGTCCCAGATCAGCCTGCCGTCGGTCTCTTGTCTGACATTGAATATCTGCTTCGCTTTTTCATTAAAAATGGTGATGTGATGCTGATTATCGATCGCAATGACGCCCTCATTCATTGAATGAAACGTTGCGGTCCGTTCCTCATACATTCTCACGATCTCATGGGGCTCCAGCCAAAACATTTGTTTTTGATGTGGCGGGCCAGCAAAAAGGAGCCGGCCAGTCCGAACCCGAGCGCCAGCAGAACGATAAACAGTATTTCATGTTTCAGCTGAAGAAGAATTTCACCGAATCCGGGCAGCGTTTTACCGGCCAGAACGACACCGATCTGATTCAAATCCCGGTCTTTGATGGGATAAAAAGCGCGGACGGCGGTGCCGATCTCTCCCTTTGCTTCGGAAAAATAAATGTGCTCGGCGAACGCCGCGGCTTCGTCCTCACCCCTTGAACGCTTTCCGATCATTGTGCTGACGGGATGTGAATAGCGGATATGATCCATATCCATGACGACGATGTAGTCCGCTTCATTGATGATCCTTATTTCTTCGACCGCATGGCGCACGTCTTCCCTTTGTTTTTTCTGCTCCAGGGCGCGTTTGACATCGGTCATCTCAGATACCGTCCGCGCGGTATTCATCAGCCGTTTTTTCAGCTCGCGCTCCTCTGTATGCTGGATATTGCCGATCAGCACGATGCCGACGATCAAAAAGGTAAAAAGCACGACGATATACGAAAGTATGGTGATTTTCCAGCGGATGGTAAGCTTTTTTTTCGTCATTGGCCTCTTCCTTTCCGTCTCTTTACGAAAACGGCCCGCCCGATTATGCTTGTTATAGAAAATGGCGGAGGGGGTTTTCGATGAAAAGCTTGCTGACTTGTCTCAGCCTGATGGTACTCGGTATCGGAACCGCTTTATTCATCGGCTTTCATGATCGTTTCTCAACGGAAGAACCGTATTATGATGACGAACAGGAAGGCCTGAAAGATCAAATGGTTTTCAAATTCAGCCATGTCGTGGCTGAAAACACGCCTAAAGGGCGGGCGGCGAATAAATTTGCCGACCTGGTCTATCAAAAGTCCGGCGGTACCATTAAAGTAGAGGTATTTCCCAACGGGAGCCTCTATTCAGATAATGAAGAAATAAACGCCCTCCAAAACGGGGACGTGCAATTCATCGCCCCCTCCACCTCAAAGCTCGGATCACTGTCTCCCGAATGGGGTGTTTTGGATCTGCCGTACGCGTTTACAAACTATAAAGCCGTGCAAGAAGGCCTCAGCGGCAAAATCGGCACACGCCTGTTCGCTTCATTAGAAAAGCATCATTTGAAAGGACTGGCGTACTGGACGAACGGGTTTAAGCAGCTCACGTCAAATAAAGGACCGATCTTCACTCCGGACGACTTGAAAGGACAGGCGCTCAGGATCATGCCGAGCAGCGTGATCGAAGACCAGTACCGCCTGCTCGGCGCGCACCCGCGGCAGGATTCCTTTAATTCCACGTTTCAGCTCTTGGAAAGCAATCTCGTAGACGGAGAGGAAAATACGATTTCAAATATCTATTCTAAAAAATTTTATAATGTTCAAGATTATTTGACAATCAGCAATCACGGGTACCTCGGTTATGCCGTGATGACCGACGAACATTTCTGGAATTCGCAGACAGAAAAAACGAGAACCATCTTAACGGAGGCGATGAGAGAAACGACGGAATGGAACGAAGCCTCCGCTGAGAAAATGAATAAAGACCAGCTTGAAGAGATAAAGAAGAATTCATCCATTCATATTCATGTGCTGAGCAAAGCGGAAAAGAACACATGGATGAAACGCCTCGACCCGATTTACGGACAATATGAACAGGTGATCGGCCGCGGGCTTGTGCAGGATTTGTTATCCTTGCGCCGCGAGCCTTAGCAGGACCAATACGCCCATCTCCGTTTCATCCCTTTTCCCGCCGGGGAAGTAAATAGGGACAGAGCAAAAAAAGGAGATGGAGACATGTTTACACATACGAAAAAACTGCAGCACCCGGCAAAACCGGATCGTCCTGACCCGCTGTTCGCAAAAAAGATGCAGGAAATTTTAGGGGGACAATACGGGGAAATATCCGTCGCCATGCAATATTTGTTCCAAGGATGGAATACACGGGGCAATGAAAAATATAAGGATCTTCTGATGGATACCGCGACGGAAGAAATCGGCCATGTCGAAATGATCGCGACGATGATTGCGAGACTGTTAGAAGACGCCCCGCTGGCAGAGCAGGAAAAAGCGGCTGATGATCCGGTCATCGGGTCCATTTTAGGCGGGATGAATCCGCATCATGCCATTGTCTCAGGACTCGGCGCAATGCCGGAGAGCAGCACGGGCGTTCCGTGGAGCGCAGGCTATATCGTCGCAAGCGGAAACCTTCTGGCAGACTTCCGCGCCAATCTGAACGCCGAATCACAAGGAAGGCTTCAAGTCGCACGCCTGTATGAAATGACCGATGATAAAGGCGTGAAAGATATGCTCAGCTTTTTATTGGCCCGCGATACCATGCATCAAAACCAATGGCTTGCGGCCATTAAAGAATTAGAAGAACAGGAAGGTCCGATCGTTCCTTCCACATTCCCGAAGGCGCTGGAAAAACAGTCATTCTCCCATAAGCTTATTCATTTCTCAGATGGAGCAGAAAGCGCTGAACAAAATTGGCTGAAGGAAACAGCGCCGGACGGAGAACCATTTGAATACGAAAAGGAACCGAAAGCGCACGGCGAAATAGCTAAGCTGGACCCCGTCCCGCCGTATGTCCACAACACGCTTCCCGGACGAAAATAAAAAAGCCTCTAAAGGGGCTTTTTTTATGTGCGCACAACTGTCCAGTCCGGTTCGTATCGGATGTCCGGGTGATGTAACAGCTCGTGAATGACAGGTTCATCCCCCTCGTACAGCATCACTTCTATTGAAAGAATCGCAGCCTTCTGCTCGTTTTCTTCGTATATGCGGTCATGTTCGTTCTCCATAAAATCATCATAGGCCTGTCTGTTCTCCCAAACGCTGATGATCTCTGCGATGAACAGGCCGTCTGCGTTTTTCCGCCAGCCGCCGGCCTGTTTGACGAAGCCATTTACACATGATAATGCTCCCCACCTTGACTGTGCTTGCCCAAATGCTTCAGCGTTTGCAGCGTCTGTTTCACATACAATCTTTTTGATCAGCATGACCGTTCCTCTGTGATGACTGTTTTCGCATGCGTATGCTCGACACAGAGATTCACGGTTCTGACGTAAGAGCGGGTGCGGTGAATCGTGCCTTTCGGGATGAGCAGGCTGTCATTTGCTTTGAGCACTGCGGTTTCTTTGTCCTTAAAATCGATCAGCAGCTCACCTTCCAGAACGATGAACCATTCATCTGAGTCAGGGTGATGGTGCCAGTCATATTCTCCCGTAAACACTGCGAGGCGCACACAGTGGTCATTGATCTCCGCGATTGAAAAATTGTCGTGTTTTTCTTTGACTTTATTGGCGATAGCGAGCAAATTCAGCATGTCAGACACGAGTGAAAAACCCCTTTTTCATTTTATTGTATCGTAACGGCGGCTCAGATCAAGATTTCCCCAAAATAAAAAGCGATCCAGCTGATGTGCCGGATCGCTTTTGATCTGCAGGTTGTCTGCCTTTTATGCTTTTATTAGCTGCTTCGTCTGTTTCCGCCTTTTTGGCCGATTTCCTTATAAAAATCTTTGTCATGATTTTTGCTTGTAGCTTCTCCGCCTTTTTGGCCGATTTCCTGATAGAATTCCTTGTCATGGTTATT